>PCYM01000010.1 GCA_002774875.1 Candidatus Uhrbacteria bacterium CG10_big_fil_rev_8_21_14_0_10_50_16 | reverse complement strand
GAGAAAAGCTCGCGCAACGATCAGCCGCAACATCACCAGAAACAACACAAGTCCGTGGTGCCTCCTATGAGGTTACCCCAGGTCGCGTGGCTGGACGTGCAAAACGCGTGGAGGAAGCCACAGAGTTAAATCCAGAAGAGCTCGCAGAAACACAGGAGATGCCTGCGATTGCGCCAGAGGAAGCCGAATTATCTATTGAGGACCTCCAAGAGGTCAATACCGTACAAGAGTTGATTAATACATGGCCGCAAGAGATCAACTCAATTATCGGAACGATTGCAGCGGAGTCCGTCTCACCAGAAGTGGCCTTTGACATGCTAGAGGAGCAGGAAGGTTTTGTGGATTGGATAAGTGGTCTTGCAGGTCAAGTGCTCGACGGCGTAAAAGATGGTCGTGGTAAGGAGATGGAAGGGACAATGACCATTAAAGCGATTCGCAAGAACAGTTCCGGAAAACCAACAGTGTACTTGCAACGTGAAGATGGAAAAAATCTCACCATGGGATTTGCCAACTTCCTCAAGAACAATGTAGAGTAAGCATTTTAAAAACCCGCACACGCGGGTTTTTGGTTTGAGGACCCCCATTGACAAAAGATGCTCGAACATGTATCTATAACGCAACTTGCGGCAGAAAATCGTCTGCGCGTGAGAAGACACTAGGGGTGCGTCCCCACCATCGGGTGCGTCCCGAAGGAGTCTGTGATGAGCTGGTCCGATATCTTCGAATGGTTAAACAAGCACTGGATCCCCATGATCATCATGTCCATGGGGGGCTACTACACCTTCAAGCTGTGGCCGGGACGTCAGAAGGCCAACGGCCCCACCTCGGTCGCCGACCGCGCTCTCAACCTGCGCCAAGAGATGATGCGCATCAAGCGCCAGGCCGTCATCCTTGCCCTGTCGCAGCTGGAGATTGTGATCAGCGGCCTGCGAACCGCCGACTTCCGCAATCCCGCCCACCGCTCCGCGATCAAGACCCACGCGGAACCGCTGTGGGACCTCTTGCGAATCCTCGTCCCTCTGAGGGACGAGGCGTACTCCGTAGCGATTGGGATGATCGACAAGGTCATCAACTACACGAATAATGAGTTCATCCACTCTGGGTCCATCGGCGCGGCGCGGATCGAGCTAGAGGTTCAATTCCTCTACGTCTACCTGATTGTGGGTCGATACCAGATCCGCGTAAGCGAGATCACGAAGGAGGAGATGGCGATGCTCATGAGGATGCAGTGCGGTCTGCGCTACATCGAGCGCACCCCGGGTCATGCGCTGTCCGATCCGATTCGGGAGCTCCTCGGACCGGACCTGCGCGCCCTCGTCAACATGATCGGGATCGCAAACAGCTAGAGCTGCGACCAGATCCCGCACCAACCCAAACACACGTCGACCCCGGGCCAGCTGGCTCCGGGGTCTTCGTTTCTCCTATATTTTTTTGTATTCAACTTTTGTTCCTTTACACGCCCCGCTGTTCTTTGGACGTTTTGAGAATCTGTTCCGCCAAAGAGGTTTGATCTATCACCTGTTCCTCCTCTTCTCCAAACACGCGCACGTGGAACGCCTCCCCACCTAACTCCTTATCTCCAAAAATAATGGTATAGGGAATCTTCATCTTGGAAGCGTTACGAATCTTGGCGCCCACCGTAGCATCGGACACATCTGCCTCGGCTCGCACACCCGCGGCTTTAAGATCACGCACAAGCTGGCTCACCGCATCTTTATGCACCTCACTGACGCTTGCCACGCGCACTTGTACAGGCGCAATCCACAACGGAAACGCTCCCGCATAATGTTCAATCAACACGCCCATGAACCGCTCAAGTGATCCCGAGATGGCGCGATGCACCATTACTGGCCGCACCTTCTCGCCGTGTTCATCTACGTATTCCAACTGGAATCGCTCTGGCAAATTAAAGTCGAGTTGAATCGTTGCTAGCTGCCACGGACGGCCGATCGCATCCTTAGCCACAAAGTCGATCTTAGGACCATAAAACGCCGCCTCACCTTGTACCTCTTCAAATGCCACACCAAACTCCTGTAATAGCTCTCGCAACATCCCCTCCGATGTCTCCCAAACGGATCGCTCACCGAGGTACTTATCCGGCTGGCTTGGATCGGACAAGGACAATCGCGCGTCCAATGGCATGTTGAATGTCTTATAGAACGCTTGAACGATCTGATAAATGGCTCGCGCCTCATCTTTGACTTGATCTATGCGGCAAAACACGTGTGCATCATCCTGTGTAATGGATCGCACGCGAGACAACCCTTGCAACTGCCCCGTGTTCTCGTCCCTGTACACTTTGGTAACCTCGGAAAATCGGAGAGGAAGGTCTCTGTAGGATCTCTGTTCGCTTGCGTAAATCTGCGTGTGATGCGGGCAGTTCATCGGCTTCATGACAAACTGCTCGTCCGATTTTTTACTGCTCACATGGAAAATATCGTCCGTAAACTTGTCCCAATGACCGCTTGTTTTATACAAGTCCGCCTTGGCCATGTGAGGAATATCCACGCGCTCGTACCCAAATGGTCGCATGAGGTCCCACACGTAATCCTCCAACAAACGGCGAATCGTTGCTCCTTTTGGCGTAAATAAGGGGAGACCGGGCCCCACGAGATCAGAAAAGGCAAACAGCCCCAACTCTTTTCCAAGCTTTCTGTGATCTCGTTTTTTTGCCTCCTCCAACATGTGTAGGTACGCGTCCAATGCTTCCTGCGTGGCAAACGCGGTGCCATAAATGCGTGTCAGCATGGCATTTTTTTCGTCTCCTCGCCAATAGGCACCCGCCAGCGACATAAGTTTAAAGTGCTTGAGTTCTTCCTTTGGATGCTCACAATGCCCACCACGACACAAATCCTCATAATTCCCTACTTTGTAAAACGTGAGGTTCTGACCCTCGCCCGTAAACTGATCGACCAACTCCAACTTGTAGGGATTATTTTTGTATTCAGCCCGTGCCTCGTCTGGTGTCACGCTCCGATGTGAGAATCCTTCACCCCACGTGTTGATGATTTTCTTCATCTGCTTCTCGATCCGCTTAAGATCCATGTCCGTAATGGGCGACGAGAATTCAAAATCATAATAAAACCCGTTTTCGATAGACGGACCGATGGTGCGCTTAGCGTCTGGGTAGAGTTCCAAGACGGCGGCGGCAAGTAAGTGGGCCGCAGAATGGCGCAGAGCGTCCAAGTGATTTTGATCACTCATAGAGAGTCCGTGTGTGAAAAATAAAACTCCACATTACTGTGAAGGATCGGGACCCCACGTTGCCAAAGCATCGTTTGAGGCGGTTCCACCCGAATTGCCACATCCATTACTTGGAGGCAGCCGCTTACTTGATATCAACTCAGAAAGGAGTATCCACACTCACCATGCGTAAAAAGCTTGCAGCCAGGGCTCTTCTCTCTGTGACGCTGGGTTGAGGGAACGTGTCTTTCCTCGTCGCTGATGGAATAAGCATAACAGAGGATACGATTATGAGCAATTATTCCTCGGGTTTTGTGTAAAAAGGAGGGAGAAAGCATAAATAGATCGTTTGCAGAATCTTGTTTAATAAGGATGATTGTCCGGCGGAGCCGGATCTGGCCTTATTGTGACTTTGTGAAACTCGCAATGACGACGAATCAAGCTCACTGCAGCATCACATCCTTGTAAGCCCGCGACGACAAATAAGGGCTAGATGGCAGGGTTGACAAAAGGCTGTTTTTGTGGTATAAAGGGACGTTCCCAATAGGCAAATTGCTTGCTTAACGGGGCCAATTCACCACTGAGAAGGAGGAGACACCATGGAGCGATTCCTGGGTCTGGTGCAGCGCTTCGGCTCGTTCGCCTGGCGGATGAGCAAGTTGGGCGTATACGGATTGGTGATCGCGGTGTCGTGGACCTGGTCCCACACCGTGGTCGCCACACGGAGCGCCGCGCGGAGGTCTCCGGACTTCCGTCGCGGTATGATCGCCGGCGCCGCATGGGCGATGGTGGCCGGCGGCACGATCCTGGCCACACCCAGGATCATCAACTGGTCGGGCGACACCATGGAGGACATCCGCGTCCCCGTGGTCAACCCGACCGAGCCGCGTCACGTGGCGGTGGTGCGGGCGGAGCGTAGCAAGCTCCGCGGATTTAGCAAAGACATCCTCCCCCACGTACTGGAGGAATACAACACGTACGTGGGAAACGGGGCGTGGAGGACCGGCGCGGAGCGCTGCCTCCAGCAGATGGAGATGTTCCGCCGGGCCGAGAGCATGACGCTCTACCCGGCCGCTCTCATTGCAGGCATCGCCCTGCATGAGAGTGAGGGCTGCAACATGGCCGCCAAGGACCGCATGGGCGGTCGCGGCTGGATGCAGCTCACCAACATCAGCGTGAGCCGGCACGTGCGGCCGGCCGCCATCATGCTCCATCTGCCAATGACGGCGATGGAACACAAGACCAACCCCGAGCACAACATGCTCGTGGGGATCATGGTGCTGGACGACTATGAGCGCAGGCTCGGCAGTCGCGCCCATGGCCTCCTCGCCTACAACGAGGGGGTGGGAGGCGTCCGCCGGGACGCTCGTGAGGCCGGGTGGAAGCGCGGAAAGCGCCTCCCCAGCGTCACGGACCTGCGTCCGTGGCTCGCCTACACCGGCGGTATGAAGCCACGGGTGTACGTCCCGCGAGTCCTGGCGTGCGTGGTCATGATGACGCGTGCGCTCAAGGGGGAGCCCTTGGTGAGGCTGGACCGAGTCCAGCCCGAGGATATCCCCGGATGGGACCCCCGCAACGACGGGACGAAATAGCTCTCCCCCATGGTAGAGGGCGCACGTCTCTGCACACGTTTCAAGTGCAGAAATCCAAAACGACGTCAGCCCCGACCAACTGGTTCGGGGCTGCGTGTTTTTATTTACTTGTTGTCGCTTTAATCATCACCTAACGTTTTCTTCTCTCTAAACAATTGAATCTGCACAATATGCGGTGGAAAGATTTCGGATGGCAGAGCATCGAGCGCAAACCATTTCCATACCTCACATCTATCCGGCTCACACAACAGGCTCGCCGAGCGTTTTCTCCGTTACAAACCCAATCTGAATATAATGTTGATTTGATCGCCTATCGTTCACCAAATTAACAAAATGACAATCAACAGCAGCAAGACCCGTTTCCTCCAATAACTCACGCGCGGCCGCATCTTCTAATCGCTCTCCCGGCTCCAAATGACCACCCGGCAATGCCCATGTTCCACTCCCATATACGTTTTTTCGTTTTCCAAAAGTAATCGATTATCTCGTACAACAAACGTGTTCACCCCAACAAAAAACGATGCGTACTCACCCGGCATATGCATTAGATAAATCGTTTTACACGATCAGCCATGTTTACAAGCTCCTCATTTGTGGCACGTCTTCGCTCAGGTCTATTTTCGCTTGCCACCAATAAACCTCGCAGCGGATATTTACTCGGTAAAATATGAATATGGAGGTGCTGCGGTTGCGTCCTAAATCCGACACCGTTTACCATCATCATGGGCGATTCGTCCAACTCACGCTCCATCCCGTCCATGATTCGATCACACATCTGAAACAAAGCAAACGATTCTTCCAAACTGAGTAGCCGCATATCAGAAAGGCATCGTTTTGGAAGCACCATAACGTGTGGATCTTTTACCGGTTCAAAATTAACCATCACAAAAACCAAATCCGTCTCACAAACAATTTGTGATCCTTTCTGCATCCGAGTATCACACAACGCACAAGACATACTACTCCTGCAAAATATCGATCGTAATATGATCTTTGAGTTTTGGAATTTTGTGCACCCAAAATGGCTTTAGTTCTACTTGCGCATCACGAATCGTCTCGTTCTTCTCCAAAAATGACTCTGCCTCAGCGGCCGTCAGTCCAATGAGATTCTCTTTATTCAAAATATCCGCCGTTGCCTTAAGCACCGCAACGCCCGGCACCGTTACATCAAAATGTGCGGTACCGTTATCTGCATCGTGTCGATTGTGGGCCACCACCATCTCTTCCGTATTCACATGCGTCAACACCTGCCCGCTTGGGACATGCTCTTGAAGTTTAAGTTCGGCAATCTGTTGCAATCGCAGTGAGTCATAATAGATTCCCGTAAAACGAATGATCGTTGAGATGGTAAACGTCCCCACCTCATTGCCCGGCTCCGTGTCTGATCGCTTGTCCAGTACCTCACGCAGGATGGTGACACCATCCAATTGACCGGAAATCTGCTCCCGCCACTGTGTGTCCAACTCGGTCTCTAGTTCATCGGCAAGGGTCGTCTGTGCTTTGTCTAAATCTTCTAACGTAATTTCTTTACGTAAAACCGATCCACCGGTCATAGCCTGTTCACTCGTGGCGTAGATCACCTCCTGCTTTGCCGCGTTCAATCCTGGGATGGTAAATCGGGATGGTCCAATCTCGCCATCTTTTCCTTCCAAATCTGCACGCGCCTCCACCTGTACAGATCCATTGGCCGGCACCGTTACACCCTCAACAATGCGGAACAACACACCCGTCTCACTCAGCAATCGCGTGGTTGCAATGAGCGGCTGCGAGATAGATGAGTCGTTAAAGATCGTTACAATCCCATTTGCTTTTGCAGGCATCTCCTCGCCCTCACCCTCCGTCTCAAATGTACGCGACTCTTCCTTGGTAACCACAAACACGGCACCTGGAACATCCTCACTTGCCTGAGGCTCCGTGGCAACTCGTACCACAAACTCACGCGACACGGCTTCTTCTTGTGTCTTAACGTGGATGGTTGCCTGCACGGTTGCAAGATAGAGAACCACAATAAGCAAAATAGCCGTGACGCTTAAAAATCCTGCCGCGATTCTGCGATACAATCGTACGGACGGCAATACAGGTACGTTTTTTTTTGGAGTTTTTTTGAGCGGTTTTGATTTGAAGGACATAGAATTTATCGAGATAAAAACAACATATCATTATTTTATTCTCCCCCTACTTTTTGTTTCGCCAAAAAGTAGGCAAAAAACATTGTGTCTGTACTGCGTGCGCCATCAGGAAGGCTACGTTTTTGCCGGGGTCTTACTGGCGTACTCGTGAGGACACGCGGAGGGAACCTGAGAGAGGATCAATAAGAGTAAACCATTGCATCACCTACAGTTTATCCCATTTTCTCCGGTTCTACCACACGCACATTCCCCTTTCCCACAATCACACCAATCGCATCCACAATCGCGTTTGTAGGGGAGATACTGTACTCGGTTTGGATACGCTGTTTCTGGCCGCCCGCCTCCACAGAAAAGTGTACCGGAACAGGCCCTGGCTTTTGCTGAAACAGCGATCGTAACCCATTAATTTGATCCTCCGTCGGGGCCTGCACAAGATCAATTATCACGCTCGCTTCCTTTGGCCGGCTTTCCTTCCGCTGTTTCATAACGCTCTCATGCACGTCCTCCGCCACCCACATGCCGTCGTGCATCATATTCACGACTCCCTGCACATCGTCCTCGGCAAAACACGCCACACTGTCTGCGATCACAGATTTGGACTGTCCCTCCCGTTCCGAAACTTTTCCCAAAACCACCACGAGTCTTCCTTCTACAATATGTTCCTTATGTTGTGCAAATGTTCTAGGAAACACGACAATTTCTATATCGCTCTCGCCATTGGCAACCCGAACAAACGCCATAGCATCTCCCTTCTTTGTGAGAATCTCTCTTATCACCGACACAACCCCTGCTACCTTTACGGGGTCCTTATCATTTTTGTGTTCAATGTCACATAGTTGAACAACATAGGATTTCAATGCTTCTGCGTAAGCCGTGTAGGGATGCTCACTTACATAAATACCCAACAACTCACGTTCCCATTCCAACCGCGTGGACCGGGCTACCTCGGGGGCGGGCGACAATAGCAATTGATTCACTTCCATATCTGGCGCCACATCAAACAACGTTCCCTGCGAACGTTCCCTGTCTTGCTGAACTTTTTTATTAAACCGCAGCATGCGATCAAGATTGGCCAATAACACGCCACGGTCTCCGTAGCGATCCAGCGCACCCGCCATGATCAATGCCTCCAGCGACTTGCGATTAAAATTTCGTGAATGCAAGCGCGTAATAAAATCACTTAAATCTTTGTAGTCTCCGTGCTCCTTACGCTCCTGCACAATCACCGCCGCGATATCCTCTCCCACATTTTTAATCGCCACCAATCCCCATCGAATTTTCCGATCCTCACCCACCACACCAAATCCCTTATACGATTCGTTAACGTCTGGTGGCAAAACCTTAATCCCCATACGCT
Organism: Candidatus Uhrbacteria bacterium CG10_big_fil_rev_8_21_14_0_10_50_16; assembly: GCA_002774875.1. Classification (NCBI taxonomy): domain Bacteria; phylum Candidatus Uhriibacteriota; species Candidatus Uhrbacteria bacterium CG10_big_fil_rev_8_21_14_0_10_50_16. Next base: position 97,718 of record PCYM01000010.1, on the reverse strand, counting down.
GACATTCCTGTACCTCAATATTCATACGGTCCACGTTCCCGGCATCCGAGTTCATGACCGCCGCCATAAACTCCGACGGGTAATGCGCCTTTAAATACGCCGTTCTGTAGGCGATCATGCCATAACAGGCGGTGTGCGATTTATTGAACGCGTAGTCGGCAAATCCCTCCCAGTCGTGCCAAATCTTGTTAGCTGTTTTAATGGCGACACCATTTTTGCGACACCCCTCCACAAACAACGCCTTCATCTTCTCCAGCACATCGCGTTTCTTTTTTCCCATGGCTTTACGCAGCGTGTCTGCCTCACCTCCCGTAAACCCGGCAAGCGCGCGCGAGATTCTCATGATCTGCTCCTGATAGATAGTCACCCCGTATGTCTCCTTGAGGATCTTTTCCATGAGTGGGTGGTCATATACTACCTTCTCACGCCCATGCTTTCGATTGATATATTGCGGCACCATCCCGGCAGATAACGGCCCCGGTCGATAGAGCGCGCACATCGCCATAATGTCTTCAAACTGTGTTGGAACAAGCTCAATCAAGTACCGCCTCATCCCCTCCGACTCCAATTGAAACACACCCGTCGTTTCTCCGCGGGCTAGCAACTCATACGTTTTTGCATCATCTAACGGCAGGTGCTCAATATCCACAATTACTCCGTGGACACCCTCAATAATCTCCAATGCCTGCTCAATAATCGTAAGGTTGGACAGCCCCAAAAAGTCCATCTTTACCAAACCGGCGGCCTCCACAGGCCCCAGAGAATACATACTCACATAATCCAAATCCTCGTGTTGCGACGCCTGAATCGGCACATACTCTACAAGAGGCTTACGACTAATCACAATGCCACACGCATGTTGTGACGTGTGTCGCGGCGCCCCCTCAATCTTTGCCGCCAAATCCACCACACGTTTGGTCATGTGATCCACTTGATAGTCGTTGCGCAATTCAATGTGATTCTTAACGGCATCGGCAATTGGCATGTAGCGGCCCTGCACCGGGTTTGGCATGAGTTTAGAAATCCGATCCGCCTCGGGGAACGTGAGTCCCAGCACGCGCGCCGCGTCTCGCACAGCCGCCTTTGGCATCATTTTTCCAAACGTTACAATACCCGCCACGTGGTCTGCACCATATTTATCTCGCACATACTCCAACACCTCTCCCCGCCTGGAATCGGCAAAGTCCAAGTCGATATCCGGCATCGAAATACGATCCGGGTTCAAAAATCGCTCAAACAGCAAATCGTATTTAATCGGATCTACATCCGTGATTTGTAGCACATAGGCAATGATTGATCCCGCCGCAGATCCACGCCCCGGCCCCACTAAAATACCCTTCTTTTTTGCGTAGGAAACAAAATCATGCACAATCAAAAAGTACGATGCGAATCCCATTTTATTAATGGTCGTAAGTTCAAATTCAAAACGCTCGTTAATCTCCTCCGTTCGTTCTCCATAGCGCTCCCCAAGTCCAATTTCACAGAGCTCCCGCAAATAATCACTATCGTTCTTTCCACCAGGCACTTCAAAATGTGGCAAGTAGTTATTTCCTAAATCGATCGTCACCTTACAACGGTCCGCGATCTTGCGCGTATTAACAATGGCCTCCGGAACGTGTTTAAACGCCTCGATGATCTTTTCTGGATCCGCAAGCTGTAGGTTAATATCCACTCCCGACATGCGTCTGTATTCCTCCAACGTCTGACCTTTTTGAATACACAACATCGCCTCCCATCCCTCGTGATCATCTGCATTCAAATAAAAACTGTTGGATGTTGCCACGAGCGGGAGCCCCAGATCTTGCGCCAACTCAATCAACAATCCGTTAACCTTTTCTTGATCGCCATCGTCCGGCCGATAGACCACCTCAATATAAAAGCCATCCGGCCCAAACAAATCCGCATACCGTTTTGCCGCTGCATATGCCTTGTCTCGGTCCCCTTGTTTTAGAAGCGTTGGGATCTCCCCTCCCATACCACCGGACAATCCGATAAGACCACCGTGCATCTCTTGTAGCAGCTCATCATCCACACGCGGGGTGTAGTAGAACCCCTCCAAGTAACTTTGACTCGTCAATTTTAATAGATGTTCATACCCCTCGAGTGTCTCCGCGAGCAACACAAATCGCCAGGAATGTTTATCCACGCGCGCACGTTTTTGATGACGCCCGTTTGGTGCCACGTGTACATCCACTCCAATAATTGGCTGAACATCGTTTGCCTGTGCATTTTGATAAAAATCGACGGCGCCATAAAGTGCGTCGTTATCGGTAATAGCAAGAGCATTCCCACCCTGCGCCTTAATACGCTTCACCAGAGCGTCTGGTCCTGGAAGAGCGCCAAGTAATGAGTAATAGGAATGCGTGTGAAGATGAACAAAATCTGAGGGTTGCATGGGAGGATTTTACCTCATTCAACCGCTTGAATCAACGGGCGTGAATCTACCTTCTGTGTTGATCCTTTTTAAAACAAAAACGAGCAAACCATAGTCTGCTCGTCTCTCATTTTATTGAACACGTTTATTGTGCAGCGGTCACACGGACGGATGTGGTCTCCAAAAGACATGGCTCCACTCCTTCAAAACAGATCTCCATGTTTCCCAAATAATCCCCCTCCCACAAGGCATTCATATTCAGGGTCACGTCGCGCGAGGAACCTGGCGACACAACTAACTGGTCGTAGAACGATGTGTAGGATCCATCCGCAGCAGAATTCCAATCATCTTCCTCCGGCACGGAGTCGTTCATGTACAGTCCCTTAAAGATGTCTGAATCAAACTTGATGCTCTTAAGGTTTTTTGCCTCTGCATAGTTGTTTGTAACACGTACCAGGATTGGAAAGTCTGCGCCTTCCTCCACAGTAGGAGGTACAGTAATGTCTGCCGACACCGTGTTTCCGGTTGTGCAACCTGCACCCATGAGAACAAGCATCCCGAGGGTTGCTGCGATTCCGATTGTTTTATGCATATTAGTCATCTTTATGTTTTAGGTTTTTAATTGCCTGCCCCGCAAGTGCAATAAGCGGATCCAGAAGCGTCGCATGATGTTCCATCTTTTCCTTAACGCCGGTAATGGCGTTTTCGATTTGATGAAGCGCCTGTTTAGCCTCGTCCAACACCAGGTGAATATTGCGAGCGACCATAGCAATGTGGTAAATAGCCCAGCACACAAAGGCCGTCATCCACAGCGCACAGAACGCCAGCACGATCCAAAGAATTTCGAGCGTAGAAATCATATAAAGACAGTATAACACGCACGGGCGCAGCCTTATCAACAGGCTTCAATAAAATAGGAAGGCGACCCCGGAGTGGGCCGCCCTTGTGTGGGAGAAAAGGCGCGTGCCCTCTCTAGAGATCAACATGTGAAAACACTTGGCCTTGAGAGCCCGTACGGATGCCAAGGAACAGGCCCTTGAGATGTGGTCAGCGATTCCTTGGCGTAGACAAGAACATCCTGCCAGGCTTTGTGAGTTGGCTTGGCCATGATCAACCCGGTATTTTCAGGCAGATCCACTCTCCTACTCGCTCGGTGAAAGAACAAACCTTCCACAAAACGAATTCGCTCCAGGCTCAGGAAGATCGTAAACCTGCCGTCGGATGTTTGGACAATCATGACTCCATCCGCAAACTCACGGACTTCCTCCACGACAAACGGATCCTGCCATGATTGCCTGGGCTGATCCGCAAACCAGCGGATCGTCTCCAGCAGGTTCTTCCTTCTCTGTTCCTGCTCGGTAAGTGGCAGGACCTTCCGTGGCTTCTTCTTGGTCATGAGGCACCTCCTAATTGCAAAGATCAACTACCCTTATCTTTTTACGGCACTTCCCTGTTTATTGCAACCCAATCCTTCCTGATGTCTTATCGACAATCCACACGTTACATGATAAACAGAAGTGGGAATCTTCCCGCATTGGAGGCGTTGTGAACCGCAACTGCGACAAATGTTTGGAAACACGTGAGAACCTCAAGAGGTCCTCGCTTAGTACCCTCTATTGGATCTTTGCGGGCGAAGTGGCGAGCATGATTATGCTCATTGTGAGTTCCTGGGGCATGGTGACCTACCCGGATGCTCGGATCGTCTGTTTCCTGGTCGCCACTCTTGCGTCTTCTGTTGTCTGGTTCTGGCTCAAGCCGGCGTTCAAGAAGTACCTCGATGCCAAGCGTGCGGTGGCGCACATGACGGTCTGGACGGACATGGTGAACAGCGCGCACGAGCACGGGTCGCCCGAACCGCTCTCCGACAACGAGACCCTGGAGGAAAGCAAGAACAAAGCGACGCTGGTTGCACACTTTGAGCGAGGGTTCGACGGGTTTGTTCGCATCATGGAAGTCGTGGGCCCCAAGGGGGGTAAGCGTCTCCGAGAGACCAACTGGCATACTCGCGTCCATTACGGGCAACCGCTGTTCGTGGAAAACGGGAGCTACATGGAGTTCGGGCGCTCGGTCGACACCGGAGCGTCTACCTGGAACCGGGTGTTCGACATCGCTGCGGAACCGTTCCACGAGAATCCACTGGAGAGCTACGAAGTCCTGATCGGGAGCACTGTGTTTGGGATGGTGCAACTGCTTGCCTGCGTGCTTCTGACCGAGGTCAGCGAAAGCCTCAAGCAGCGCGCCATACTGGTCTTCTTGAACCAGCTCACTGGCCACACACAAGAAGAACCAGAGGTAACGCTCGATCTCCTGGAGATGGCCCGGACCATGCTCCGAGATCAACGCGTACCAGACGATCACACGATCTTCGCCGAGCTCGATTGTCGAGTCCGGGAGATCGAGGCTTCCACCAACTGACGATACCCCCACGCCGCTCGGCGCTGGGGGTGAAATTTTTCTAAAAAATACTTCCTATAGACTCACCTCTTGGGTCAGAAACCCTTGACCTATCGCAACGATTTGTGTAGGGTGTTTTTGAAACAACCACCAACGCGGCTCAAGCCGTAAGGAGTACCCATGAGCCTGCTCGAACAGATTCACAGAGCTCCGTACGGGCCCACGACGATTAGCGCCTACGTTCACAACTTCTACACCTTCACCCCCGCGGGAGTGGAGCAACAGCTCATCCAACGCCAGTCGCACGGTCTGGATTCGGCAGCCGAGGCGGTACGCACGGCGCTCGTAGCCTTCTTTGGAGAGGCGGCCGGACGTCGCTTCTTCCAGCACAAGAAGGAACACCTGCCACCCTGGGCGATCCAGAAGATGGTGGCCGTTCTGTATCTGGAGGAGATGCGATGGGAGCTGGAGAGAGGCACAGCGCCGCAAGAGGCGGCGGTCATGGTCCACAACAGCGCAGCCTCTGCAGGATGGGATCTGCCGCAGATCGGCTGGTGGGCCTACATCCACGTGATGCGCATGCGTCGTCCGCTCAGGCTGTCCCGCACCTGACGCCGATTCCTACACCTTCTCGGCCCTTCCGCACTCGCGGTTGGGTCGACACCTTTTTATAGACGATCTGTTTAAAATCACCCCATCCAAAAACGAGCCCTAGGCTCGTTTTATAATTGCAAGTTGTTTTTCCATCTCCTGTATTAATTCCGTTTGATCTCTATATTCAATCACTCGATCCGTTACGGCAAAGAGTGATCCGGAAGGCTTTGTACCCTGTTTATAGAAGCAGATAATAGGAACGTTGTAGACATCCGCCCAACCAAGTTCAATACCCAGCCCCGTAGAAGGAAAAGACCCTTCGACAACCATCGCATAGGCTTCGTCTTTCAAGAAACCCTTTGATGCAAACGGCTCATCTGATGATTCATGTGGAAGCACAAATTCATACTGCGAATTCAAAGCGCTTTCTCGTATTGGTTTATAGAGATCCGCAACAAAATCAAATGCGCGAGAATGTGCGACGTAGATTTTCATACTATTCCCTAACAAAAGCGGAGAATTGATTGGTAAGTGTCTCAACAAGCCGCTTCATTTCCACATCTACTTCCTCAGACGTAAGCGTCTTATCTGCAGAGAATTCCAAATGTACGGCGAGGGATTTTTTGCCGCTTGGCACCTGCGTCCCACGATAGAGATCAAACAGCTCCACATCTTGCAGTAAGCTCGACGCCAATCGCATAGTCTCCTGCACGTCACCGTACTCCACCGCTTCGTCCACCAAAATCGCCAAGTCGCGATAGACAAATGGAAACGCCGACGGCTCTACATAAGTAGGTGTGAGCTTAAGATGCGCCTCCAATGCCGGTAAGTCCATCTCCAATAAAGCCACGTGTCGATCAATGCCAAATGCCCGATGGATAAGAGGATGAACTTCTCCAATGGTTCCCACACGTACACCGCCCACCCACACGGAAGCCGACCGCCCAGGGTGATATTGCTCTCCCACGTCCTCACGTGTTAATCGATAGCTAACATGGTAATGATCACAAAGTGTATCCAATACTCCTTTCATCGTTCTAAAAAGGTGTTCACCTGCTTTGTCAGCCATCACACTCACCATAAGCATCGAGCGCTCTTCCGGCAAATCTCCCTTTCGTGAGAGGTAGACACGCTGCAATTCAAAGAGTCGTTCGGCTGTTGGATGTAATTCGTTCTGTTGGAGCGTGCGGAGCATGGTCGGCATCAGCGTTGGTCGCATAACAGACTCTTCCGTCAGTGGGTTCTCCAACGCAAGTGCGGTATCAGCATCAAACCCCGCCTTGGTAAGATCTGCAGGATCGATAAACGAGTTGGCATACACCTCCGTCCAACCAGCGCCTGCGAGTACATCCTTGATCTCATTCTCGCGGTCCAGCAATACATCCCGCTCGCGACGTGGGATTGCTCCCGTTGGCAAGGTAGACGGAATATTGGCATAGCCATACAAACGAGCGATCTCTTCTGTTAGGTCCACGTCTGCCTCAATGTCCATATCACGCCAAAATGGAACACGCACTGAAAACGCGTTCACCTCGCCCGTGGCCTCACTCACCTCAAACCCAAGGCGTTTGAGCATGCCCGTTTGCACCTCCACATCCAAGGCGACACCCATAAGTTGATTCACGCGTTCTGGGCGTAGAATAAATGTTTTTGGAACATATTCTGAAACACGTGCGTCTTGCACGGCGGATACAAGTTTTGCATCAGCAACCTCCTGCAACAATTCAATGGCACGCGCCAATCCATAAGCCGGCAACTCAGCAGACACACCTTTCTCATACAAAGTCTGTGAGTCAGACTGGAGGTTGAGCACGCGCCATGTGGAACGAATCGACAACGGGTCAAAGGTGGCCGCCTCTAAGACAATTTTCGTGGTATCTTTTGTAACACCTGTTTCCAATCCTCCCATCACACCCGCAATCGCTACTGACTTTACTGCGTCGGCGATCACCAGCATCCCAGGTGTGAGCGTGTATTCTTCTCCATCTAATGCCGTAATCACTTCTCCTTGTTTGGCAGAACGCACAACAATCGTACCACCTACAATTCTATTGTAATCAAACGTGTGTAAAGGTTGCCCTAGTTCGAGACGCACATAGTTCGTGACGTCCACTACGTTATTGATCGGTTTTGCACCCGCGAGGAGTAGACGACGCTGAATCCACCAAGGAGACGGACCAACCGTCACCTCCAACACGGCACCCATATAGCGTGGACACAATTTGTGGTCATCTACATGTACACTCAACACATTTTGTGTCGGGCTGGTAGGTGACGGCAAAACCGGCGGTTGTGTGAGCGGATCATCAAACTCTCCAAGCATAGCCGCATAGGCCTCACGTGCTTGCCCCACAATACTCATGCCGTCTGGTCGATTGGTGGTCTGCTCGATATCAAAAATAATCTCACCGTCCAGTTCAAGCGCCTTGGCAAGCGACGTCCCCACAAGAGCATCTGGAATTATTTCTGACAAATCCCAAATTTTCTCTCCATCAGACAATTTTGGAAACCCAATTTCCTCCGCAGCACAAATCATCCCAAAACTTTCCTGACCACGAATTTGTGTCTCTTTGAGTTCCACCTCTTCCGTTCCATGCCAAGACACCACGGCTCCAGGCAATGCCACGGCCACAATTTGTCCCGCCTGAAGATTCGACCCGCCACACACAATCTGCTTCTTCTCTCCGGGTGCAATTTCCGTGAGCACAAGTCGCAGCTTATCGGCGTTTGGATGCGGGTGTACCTCTAAAATTTTTCCAACCACCACGTGGGGTCCCATATGGACGTCCGCACGCATTTGATGTTCTACCTCGTTTCCAACAAGCGCAATCTGCTTCGCATAATCCTCTGGAGTAAACTCCGTTTGCAGGAAGGCTTTGATCCAACTATAGGGCGCTAAAATATTCATACTAGAATTGCTCAAGGAATCGTACATCGTTCTTATACATCGTCCGCAAGTCCGCAATGTTGAGCCCCGCCTTCATGGAAAGCGTGCGCTCCACACCCCAACCAAACGCCAAGCCAGAGTACACTTCTGGATCCACGCCACCCGCGCGCAACACATCCGGATGCATCATGCCGGCACCGCCTAATTCCACCCAACCCTCCTTACACATAGAGCATCCCTTACCTGCACAGAGACCGCAGGAAATATCCAGCTCCATGGACGGCTCCGTAAAACGGAAATGATGAGGTCGCAAACGAATCTCGCGATCCTCGCCAAAATACTCCTTTACAAAATACTCCATCACGCCCTTAAGGTCTGTGAGTCGAATTCCCTTGTCAATAATCCACCCTTCAAATTGATGAAACATCGGCACGTGACTCACGTCTGACTGTCGCCTGTAGGTCTTGGCAATGTTCATGGAGCGAATCGGTAATTCTCCCCGTTCCATCTCTCGTACCTGACCGTTAGACACGTGCGGCACCAACACCATCTTGCCTTTTTTTGTATCCGCCGGCGTGTCCAAAAAAAACGTCTCCCAATTATCACGAGCTGGGTGATCTGCGTTAATGCGCAACACATCAAACGGATACCACTCCCAATCGATCTCTGGGTGTCGCACCTGTGTAAACCCAATATGCTCAAAAATTTTCGCAATATCTCGAATGGCGTGCGTGGTCATATGCAAATGACCCTCAGGTCCCTTCTCGCCTGGCAACGTAATATCAATCCGTTCGTCGGTGCCAAGTCGCTCAAATCGCTGATTGGCAATCGCCGTTTCTTTTGCCTCAATCGCCGCTTCTATGTCTTGTTTTGCTTTGTTGGCCGCTTGCCCCAACTCTTTACGCTGATCGACAGACGCATCTTTAAGAGATCGCATGACATCCTGAAACGGACTCTTGCGACCCAAGTACTGAATACGTAATGTTTCCACGTTATCACTTGTAAGAACCGCTGCAAGATCTTGTTGAAATTGCGCAGTGAGGTTGGAAAGTTGGGAGGAGAAGTCTTCCATAACAGACAGTCATCAAATGCTTAGAAAAACCGTAACAAGTCTTTGTAGGTTACCAGAACAACCAGAATCATCAACATCGCAAACCCAGCTGCGTGCACCGTTGCCTCAAACTTAGGCGTAACCGGTTTGCGACGAATCAACTCAATGAGCAAGAAAAAGACACGACCACCGTCCAGTGCAGGGAACGGCAAGATGTTAAGGATCGCCAGGTTCACAGACAACACAGCTGCAAAGTTGAGCAAGTAAACAAACCCGAGATCCGCCACTTGACCCGTGAGTACAGCAATGCCCACAGGACCTGACACGTCCCCACCCAACCCTTTACCCGTCACGAGGCGTCCAAGTAAATCCCAGAATCCCACGGCCGTCATTGCCACCATGTTTGCGGTACTCGTTGCGCCATTCAACAAGGCAAGGTGTGGAGGAAAACTCACATACCCCACCGTGGTGAGTTGTGTTCCAATGGCAATCAGTCCTTCCTCGATCTGCACGGGCGCCACCATAATAGTGCGTGATTGATCTTCACCGGTACGCGCAATCACAAGTTCTAATTCCTCACCCGCCTGCGCAAGTCCAATCAACTCGCGTGTCTGTGCAGCGTCGATAACCGACTGACCGTTTACGGATAACACTCGGTCTCCCAACACGAGACCCACCTCTTCTGCGGGTGATCCTGGCAGCACGTACGTAATCTGCACCTGCTCGTCTTTCACATTTCCACCTGCAAAGTCTCCACCGTCTATCGCTGTTGGGAGCCCTGCCATAAATCCTGCGGATAAGAGAACCCAAGCCAACAAGACGTTCATCGTCACACCTGCCACCAGTACCAAAAATCGCTTCCAAATAGACTTTGATGCAAAGCTGCGCGGGTCGTCTCGTTCTTCTCCACTCTCGCCGTGAATTTTTACAAACCCACCAAGAGGAATGAGGTTGATGGTGTACTCCGTCTCTCCTCGTTTAATCCCAAAGAGTTTTGGCGGAAAGCCGAATCCAAATTCATCCACGCGCATGCCAGACCACTTAGCAACCGCAAAATGCCCAAATTCATGGGCAAGCACCAAAACAGCAAGGACCGCAATAAAGATCAGGGCAGTTATCATAGTGAGGGCAGTATAGCAAAAGAGGGGGATGGTTGGTAGATGGGAGAGGAGTTATGGGAAATAGGGAATGGTAGCTGGTGAATTGTAAATAGAAACGATAGGTTTCAAACATACGACGATCGTCGGTGTTTTGAAACTTCCTATTGCAATCACCTATAAAAAACACCCACGACCAGCGTGAGTGTTTTTGTGTTATTCCATTTCTGCAAGCGCCGCGCGGAGAATTTGTTTTGTCTCCTCTTGGTTGGCAACCGCAATGGTTTGAATCCCCGTCCTCTTTACCGGCTCATCGTTTCCTCCTTCATACAGCGCGTCGCCCAAAAAGACCATGTCCCCCACAGGGATCCCCAACTGTTTACTCAACTGCTCCACACCGTAGCCTTTATCAACACCTTCTCGTGTAATATCAATCGACGTGGTTCCAGGGATTTTGATTTCAAACTCAGGCAGTAACGGTTTCATGACAGCAACAATCTCACGACGACGATCCTGCTCTGATCCAGACCACGCCTCCTTTTCATCTACAGGCGCCTGCTGTCCTAAAGCTGAATACGTAATTTGTGTCCCCCGATCCTCTATCACTTCGCCGTAAACTTTATCTGGTTGTTGATAGTTGATCTCTTTAAACGCTTTATCAAATGCATCCATAATCCGAGATCGTTCTTCCTTATCGAGCTCTAGCGCATACACGGATGTCCATTCTCCATGAGCGTAGTTGATGTATCGCGAGCCAGACGTGGGCATAAGGTGCATATGCTTCAACTCCTCGGGTCCACAAGTGAGTTGATCAAGCAATTGCCACTTAAATACAGGAAACCAACCACCTCCAATAATTGCCACTTCTCGTTTTTTTAACAATTGGGAAAGAATTTGATTCATCTCCTCATCCATTGGCGTCTTACTTCGCGCAAGGGTTCCATCGAGATCAAAAACGAACACACGTTTATCCGCCAAACCTTCAGGTATTGTCATAGGTGCATTATTTTGCTAAAATCAGTAAAATAAGTTTATAAGTTTAGCCCCTACTAATCAAGTCAAGTCTATGTACGCCATCATCTTCCTTTTTGGCCTAATCATTGTTCTCGGGCTCGCAACACTCGTGTTTTACAACCTTCTCATTACCAAACGTAACCGTGTGGATGAGGCGTGGTCTGACATAGATGTACAGTTAAAGCGTCGACACGACCTCATCCCAAACCTCATAGAAACCGTAAAGGGTGCCGCCTCTCACGAGCGAGAGACCCTCGAGGCTGTGGTCAAAGCCCGTGCTGCTGCCATGACGGCACAGGCATCCAAAGATCCTAAGGCGATCGCCGAATCAGAGAATACGCTCTCCGGCACACTCAAGTCCATCTTCGCCCTGTCAGAAAACTACCCCGCCTTACGCGCCAATGAAAACTTTTTGGAGTTGCAACGTGAGTTGTCCGACACCGAGAACAAATTGCAAGCATCTCGACGTTTCTACAACGGGCAAGTTCGCGACTTTAACACGGCGATTCAAAAGTTTCCTGGCGTGTTGATCGCAGGCGCCCTTAGCTTTAAGAAGTACGAATTCTTTGGAGCCACAGAAGAGGAACGTGAGAATGTGCAGGTGAAGTTCTAGGGATTCATTACAGGTGATCTCATCTAGCCCTTCGCCCCCAAGAACACATGTGTTTTAAAGTATGAGCCTGCGAGTACTCTTAAAACGCATGTGTTTGAAGATAAGGATCCTCGGCGAAGGAATCAAGGTCTTCGCCCCCGAGAACACGTGTGTTTTAAAGTATGAGCCTGCGAGTACTCTTAAAACGCATGTGTTTGAAGATAAGGATCCTCGGCGAAGGATTCTGGCAATGTAGGAGCGAGGTACGTTGCTTCTAAACAATCCGTGTTGGACGTCGACCCAGTCTTTAGCAGACGCAGGCAATACACTGGTACGGCGACGACTCCTTGTGGATTATTTAGAGCCATGTGCCGAGCGCAATTCTCAAAACACGCATGTCCGAAGATGAGCGCGTTCGGCGAAGGATTCAAGTGTGATGAATAATGCGGCCTAGCTCGGGATGACCAACAGAGTTTTTACAAGATATGTACAACGAAATTGCTTCCAACAAACGTAAAACCGTTCTCCTCATGACCATTGCTGTGCTGGTACTATTGGCATTTGGCTGGGCGTATGGTCAGTACACGGGAGATGTTGCCGGAGGTCTTGCCCTTGCCGCCATCTTCTCCATTGGAGGGAACGTGGTGAGTTATTTTGCCAGCGATAAAATTGCGCTCGCATCTTCTGGTGCTAAGCAAATTGAAAAGACAGACAATCCCGAGCTCTACCGCATCGTCGAAAACCTTGCCATTACCGCAGGCGTGCCCATGCCACGTGTGGCCATCATTAACGACTCCGCCATGAACGCGTTTGCCACCGGACGCAACCCAGAGCACGCGGTCGTCGCCGTCACCACTGGTCTCTTGGAACGGCTCAACAAAAACGAACTGGAAGGCGTCATTGCCCACGAACTTTCTCACGTGCGTAACTACGACATCCTCCTCATGACCGTCGTGGTCGTCCTTATTGGAACCATGGCGCTCTTAGCCGACATGTTCCACTGGGGCAGTATGGGTCGACGATCCAATCAACGAGAAGACAATAACTTCGGATTTATTATCGCGCTCGTATTACTCATTGTCGCGCCACTCATTGGTCAACTTATCAAGCTTGCCGTGAGCCGCAAACGTGAGTTTTTAGCTGATGCGTCCGGTGCTCTTCTCACACGCTATCCAGAGGGCCTCGCCTCAGCCCTTGAGAAAATTAGCACCGATCCTCAGCCGCTTAAACGCGTGAATCATGCAACGGCACACTTGTTTATCAGTAATCCGTTCAAGTCGGAAGCATTCAGCAACCTGCTCTCCACCCATCCTCCAGCCGAGGAGCGCATTCGACGTTTACGAGAAATGCTGTAAGATCAGACTTCTAACGCCCACCCATGAACAACGACCTTGTAGACAAATTTACCTCTCACCTACGCAATGTCCTCACACGTGCGCTTTTGTTAAGTATTGAGGTTGGAAGCAACACCATCGCACCTGAACACTTATTGTGGAGTGCCGCGACAGAGAAAGGGTCCGTGGGAGCAGAACTGCTTAGAAAGGCGCAACTCGATTCCGCCTCACTTGGGGCATTTGTTGGCGCGCCAGAGGACATTTCTGAGTCAAAACGTCTGCCATCCACACGACTTCCACAGCTTTCCGAGACATCTAAACGTGTCCTGGAGAAGGCGGTCCTCTCTGCCTCGATGTATGAGCATCACCACATTGGAACCGAACATCTCATTGCCGGTATCTTGCAGGTGAGCAGCAAGGAGCTCGTCCAGTTTTTGCAAACGTCTAACGTCAACATCGAAGAGCTACGCAGTCAACTTGCGGTTCTTCTGCGTGGTACCCAACAATTTCCACATGTGCAAATTCATGCGCATGAAGCCAAGCCCTCCCTCTCAGAGGATGTGGACATTTCGGAACTCGGCCTCGACGATCAGCCAGATGGATCCGCCCTCGAATTTTTCGCTACCGAGCTCACCGCAGAATCACAACAACTTGACCCAGTCATCGGACGCGATTCCGAGATTCAACGCGTCATGGAAATTCTCTCACGTCGCACAAAAAATAATCCCATTCTTGTAGGAGAGCCGGGTGTGGGCAAAACGGCAATCGTAGAAGGACTCGCTCGTAAAATCGTCATGGGCGACGTGCCACCCGTGCTCCTCAACAAGCGTCTCTTCTCTTTGGATCTTGGGTCTCTTATTGCCGGCACCATGTATCGGGGCGAGTTTGAAGGCCGTCTCAAACAAATCATCGAGGAAGTGCGGGATAGTAACGACATCATCCTTTTTATTGACGAAGTGCACATGATCGTCGGTGCAGGGTCGGCGTCCGGTTCTTTAGATGCCGCCAATCTCTTAAAACCAGCACTGGCTCGCGGATGGATTCATTGCATTGGTGCAACAACGCCTGCTGAATACAAAAAACATATTGAGCAAGACGGGGCGCTCGAGCGACGCTTTCAATCCATTACCGTTAACGAGCCAACACGCGCGCAGGCCATTAAGATCCTCCGAGGCATTAGTCCTGTCTATGAGACGTACCACCAGGTGTCCATTACGGATGAGGCGCTCGTGTATGCGGTTGAGGCGAGCGAACGCTATCTCCCCGGGCTCCAACTACCAGACAAAGCTATTGATCTTATTGACGAGGCAGCTGCCACACTCACCGTTGCGGATCGATCACCAAAATTAACCGCATGGAAGCAGCTGGAGAAATCTTTGCAAACCGTGCGCACAAAAAAACGTGACGCCATTATGGAGGAGCGTTATTTGGACGCAAGTCTCCATAAGGAGCAAGAAGCGGATCTCGAATCGAAAATCGGAACGGCGGAGGCCGAAGCCAAGCAACAACAACTTGGAGTTGTGGACGTCGCCACCATCGCCCGCGTGTTAGAAAAGAAAACCGGGATACGTGTAACGGGGCTCTTGCAGGGAGATCGCACACATCTTAAACGTATTGAACAAAAACTAAAACGTGTCATCTACGGTCAACACGAGGTCGTCGAGCAAGTAGCTCGCCATGTGCGACGCGCAAAAACGGGTCTTCATACACATCAGCGACCGCTCGCCAGCTTCCTCTTTGTAGGACCGAGTGGCACAGGTAAAAGTGAACTTGCCAAGCAATTAGCCGAACAGGTGTACCTCACCAAAGATGCATTAATTCGCATTGACATGAGCGAATATGTAGAGCGTCATTCCATCTCAAAACTCATTGGGTCCCCTCCTGGCTACGTTGGGTATCGCGACGAAGCACTCTTAACGGACCAGGTAAAGAAGAAACCGCACAGCGTGGTCTTGTTCGATGAGATTGAGAAGGCACACCCAGATATTCACAATCTCTTGCTGCAGATTCTGGAAAACGGCGAGTTGACAGACGCCACCGGACGCGTTATCTCGTTTAAGCACACGCTCGTCGTCCTAACATCCAACATTGGGTCGACACAGTTCCTCAACGGAGCGATTGGATTCAACGCGGCAGATCTTACGGAGTCAGACGTACGGCGCATCTTACAAACAAGTATGCGACCAGAGCTCATCAACCGTATAGACAGCATCGGCGTGTTTCATCCGCTTACGCAGCGACACCTGGTCTCCGTTGCCGAACGCGAGCTCAAACAGCTGCAAACGCATATGGCCCAAGACGCACGGCATCTTACATGGGACCAGGCCGTAAAGCAGCACATTGTGGAACAGAGCCAAGGAGATCTCGCCGGCGCGCGCAACATTCGACAGCGTGTTGAGGACCTCGTCGCAACACTCATTGCCGATCATTTGCTCAATGAACCGGACACACAAGATTTTATGCTTTCTATCAACAACGGACAGATCGACCTTCAGACAAAAACACGGTAGACTGAAAGCAGTTTACCGTGTTTTTTATGGCATCAACGGAGTCACAACCAACCGCAAATCAGGCGGAAGCAGCTGGACGATTTCATGCAAATCGCGTGGCCTCTCGGCGCAACGCACCACCTACTCCCCCAAGGAAGCAAGAAGACGCACCTCCTGCCGATAAAATGGAGCAGTTGCGTATCTCTTTGGATCGTCTTTTTTCCAGCTCCATTGCTGGCGATGTTGCTTCGTTGGCCACGGTTCCTATCTCGCTTGGACTCCTCTTTATCCGCGGAATGGCCTCCATGAACGCGTTACAGAGTCTCCCACTACGGCATATCCGATTTACCGAGACGAATCCGTTTAAAATGCTCCCTGACTCAAAAAAAATGCGGCCGTTTACGTTTACAAAACGTCTCGGGATCATCGCGGCGTGGAGTATGCTATTTATCGCCGTCATTATCCTCATCATACAGATCGCGCCGTTCGCATTCTTTCTCATGGTCATAGCAACCACTGCAGATCTCTTAAACCCGCTCAATTAGTATGTCCTTTCGTCTCAAAAAAATCCTGGTCGTTCTCGGCTTCCTAATCGTTGTGACCGGTATCGGTTACCTTCTTTATATCACTTTTTTTCGCGGGCCTGTTGCGCCGCCCTCCACCTCACCAGCCATTTCTGATCAACAACCAGGCTCCACACTTCCAGGATCCGGCGCTGCAGGAGATCGGCCGGTGGAAGTTCCTCCTACAACCGGTACAACGGGAGGCATTCTCCCTGGTGCCACAACGGTTGCTGCAGGCGGGCTCACACAAGTAACAAAACTCACTCTTACGAGCGTGATTGACCCAAAATTAAGCGGTGACGGATCCACATTAAGTTATTACGATCCGCATGATGGCAAATTTTATCGCGTCGATGCAGACGGGAACATTCTTTCTATCCTCCCGACGGCATTCCCGAATGCCGACAACGTCCTATGGAATCCAGACACTAACAAAGCAATTTTAGAGTTTCCTGACGGCGCCAATGTAACCGTCGATCTTCAAACAGGCAAAACAAGTACACTTCCGACGCACTGGGAGGATTTCCAATTTGCGCCCAACAGCTCGGATCAAATTATTGCAAAAAGTGTCGGAGCAGACCCGGGTAACCGCTGGCTTGTAATTGCACAAAGCGATGGTTCCCAGGCGCAGACCATTGCAGCACTTGGAAACAACGCAAGCAAAGTAGATGTCAGCTGGTCGCCAAACGATCAAGTGGTTGCCTTCTCCGACACAGGGGCGCTCGTGAGCGGATTTGGTCGCAAACAGATTCTGCCAATTGGAAAAAATCAAGAGAACTTTCCAGGTCTTGTGATTGAAGGGTTTTCTTTTGAACCTCTTTGGAGCAACGACGGATCACAAATTCTCTACAGCACTAACGGTCCAACCAGCAATTACCAGCCACAACTCTGGTTGGTCGATGGAACCAGTCAAACACTTGGAGACAATCGACGCAGCCTCGCCATCAACACATGGGCCGATAAATGCACGTATTCCGACGCCACCACCGCTTATTGCGCGGTTCCCAAGAATCTCCCTCCTGGATCTGGTTTGCAACGATCACTCGCCTTTGGCCTCCCAGACGTCGTCTATAGAGTCGACACACGCACAGGCGTTGCCCTGCCTATTGCAGAGCCAGAAGACGGTCCAAGCATGTCTAATCTACAGGTGAGTGACGACGGATCGATCCTCTTCTACCAAGATGATAAGTCCGGAACACTCCAACGACTAAGACTACGCTAATATGGGACGCAAACTCCTCTTTCTCGGTGTCACAAGTATCCTCGCCCTCACCATTCTCACGGTGTTCGTTTTAGTGCTCTTGCCAGATTCTGCCCTGAAGGTCACGCCCGTTGTAGAGGTCCCGGAAACATTGGAAGAACCTATTTTGACGTTTCTTGACCCTATTCGCGGTTACGAAAATGCCGACGTGACACTTGTTGAATTCGGCGATTATTCCTGCCCGCTTTGTAAAACATTGGAAGCAGACCTAGAGACACTCATTGCCGAAGCGCCAAATGAGCGAAGACTCATCTGGAAAGATGCACCCAACGTCCAAGCTCACCCAGACGCCTTCACACTTGCTATGGCCGCACGCTGTGCACAAGACCAGGGGAGTTTTTGGGAATTTCATGATTATCTCTTTTCTGCGCTTGTAACACTCAACGCAGATCAATTGCAATCTGCTGCAGAACAGCTAAACCTCAATGGCAGCACCTTTGCAGGTTGTATGGCTTCCGACGTCACGCGACCGATTGTGCAACACACGCTAGATGAAGCGATCGCGCTTGGAATTACCTCTACGCCTACCCTGTTCATTAATGGAACCCTCTACACAGGCCCTCTTACCGTTACCGGCATCCGCGCCGCAATTCAAGCGCTCTAGCCTATGAAACGTTTTCTTCTCATTGCCCTTCTCGCGCTTAACCTCGGCATTCTCAGTGGTCCGCTCGTTGTCTTTGCGCAATATGATGAGCCCGTGCCTGTATACGAGCCAGTTTTTCAGGTGCCGATTCCGGGATTTGATTTTAAGGGAAGTGTTCTCATTACGGGTGACGCTGCTCAAGACGACTGTGATCCTCATCACGTCTGTGTAACCACCATTGGCCGCTACATCAACGCCGTGTTCCGATATGGCCTGGGAGCCGGAATCATCTTTACCATCGTTCTTATTATGATTGGCGGTGTGGAGTGGATGATCGGGTCTACGGTAGGTGGTATTACTCGCGCACAGGCCCGCATCAAAAACGCCTCCATCGGCCTTCTTCTCTTGCTCACGGCAACGGTCTTTCTTACCTTTATAAATCCATTTATTACCGCAATGAATTCGCTGAGTATCGACACCGTCAAGAAAGTTCCACCTCTTGATAGAGCGCTGGTCGAAGGTGCATCCGTCGTTCACACAGATATTCAGAATTCAGAAGGTGAACTGGTGCATGCGGCAGATATTCAATTTATTGTGGATCCGGATACAGGAGAATCCGTCAGAAATCCGAACATCGACACGCGTCTTGGAACCGGGAGCTCGCTTGTTTACGAGGATATGGTGCAGTGGATTCAAAACGCTGCAATTGAACTCAAAAAAAATACACAAGGAAAAAATCACATTCAGGTTATTGCCGCTTTTGCTGACCCCAAGAAAACCATGAAGCGGTTTTATGACAATTGTTTGGCTAAGAACGGTGTTTGTAGAGAGATCACCTGTAACCCCCTACCCGATTCCTACAATTATATTGAGGGTGACTATGACTCCGGCTTTAAGTTTACAAGTCATGCAGAGCAGGAAATGAAAAGGCTAAAACTTGATGAGAATCAATTCGTAGACCTCATGGCAGGCCTCGCAGCCGGGAGTACCGAACGTCGTTGTCCGTATGAAACCGGATACAGCGTTGGCGTCATTTGCAACGATCAAGACGAACGTAACATCACCGACCTGGATTGTCAGGTCAAGCTTGAGTGGGCCATGAAGAACCTTGGATTCTGCAGATCCTACTTCCAGCCTTGGTATTACGAGTACAACGGCAAACAATCCTCCGTTAAAAATTGTGACTGGACCGTTGGAGCCATGCTTAAGCCAAACAGTATTTGTCATAATCCAACGGGCGACGAAGTGGAGTACACCATTACAGGTGAAAGCAGCGCCTGTGCCGTTAACTACGAGGAGCAAATTGTTTCCTGCCTTCGATTTGATCTTAAGACGGGTACATGTCTTTGGACACGTCAGCAAGAATTAAACAGAGCGGCAAATTCTGCCCACTAGTATGTTTTGTTGCACCCATTGCGACACACAATTTATGAAGTGGGCCGGACGCTGTACCGAGTGTGGTAAGTGGGGGTCAATTACCGACGAAGGAGGAGCGTCCCCTGCGGCCACATCTTCAAAAACCGCGGCCGCCCCTGCAGCGGTTGTTGGTTTTGATCAAATCACCGAGTCCTCCGTAGAGCGCACGCCTACCAAGATCTCAGAACTTGATCGTGTGTTATCGGGCGGCATTGTACCTGGTCAGGCGATCCTTATTGCCGGCGAACCAGGGATTGGAAAATCAACCTTGTTGAGTCAACTGGCCGGGTCTATGAAAGGCGTTCTCTATGTGGCAGGCGAGGAATCCCCTTCTCAACTTAAATTACGTTTTGATCGTCTTCATCTCAACGTAGATGAACTCAAAATTGTCACATCGACCCAGGTTGAACCTATTTTGAGTGCGATCAAAAAGCACACGCCTTCCCTTGTGATCGTGGACTCCATTCAGACCATCACCACTCAAGAACACGACGCGACTGCCGGCACACCCACACATTTGCGCGCCGCCACTGCGCAACTTGTCGCACTTGCCAAGGAGACCAACATCCCGGTGATCCTCGTAGGTCAAATTACCAAAGATGGATCCATTGCGGGTCCTAAAATGTTGGAGCACATGGTAGACACCGTGCTAAGTTTTGAGGGAGACACGGAGCATAGCTATCGCCTGTTACGTGCCACCAAACATCGTTTTGGCGCCACAGATGAGGTAGGTGTTTTTGAGATGACCTCCAAGGGACTCCAAGGTGTAGAAAACCCATCTGAGCTTTTTGTACAAGATAGCGCGGGTACACCTGGAACCATTCTTACATGTACATTAGAGGGATCACGCGTTTTTTTGTTGGAGATTCAAGCGCTCGTCAACACGTCTAGCTACGGCACTCCGGTGCGCCGATCGTCTGGATTTAACACCAACCGAATGCAGATGCTCCTCGCTATTCTGGAGAAGCATGGAGGCGTCTCGTTTGCAGGACAGGACGTCTATGTTAATGTGGTGGGAGGCATGCAAACCAAGGAGCCTGCCGCCGATTTAGCGGTGTGTGCAGCACTTATTGGATCACGATTAGACATCGGCATGCCGTCGAGTGTTGTGTTTGGTGAGGTTGGATTGGGAGGTGAGGTACGGCCCGCGCATCAAAAAGACAGGCGTACCAAGGAGGCTACACGACTTGGAATCAAGAACATCGTAGATCACACACGCATCAAAACTGTGCGAGACCTTGTAAAACAGATTAAATCTCCTGCTTAATATGGAACTTTTTTTACCGGACAAATACCCCGTGCTCCAAGGCTCACTCACTGCCAGCGTTGGATTTTGTACCGTGTGGAATAAAATGGATGTTGCTACAACGGCTGTACCGGATCTTCTCAATAAAGCCGCACTCATTGGCACGCTTTATTCGCGACAAGGCGTCAATCCCCTGTTGCGAAATCTTGCGCTCAATCCGCACATTCGCACGCTCGCCCTCTGGGGATTTGGCCCTCTCTCGCAATCTCCGTTTGGCAAAAGTGGATCGAATTTGATTCAGGCGCTTTGGAAAAGTGGTGTGAGTGAAGACGGAGTGATAAAAGGGACAGAATTTCAAATTGAACCTGAGATTACACCCGCAGTGATCGAAACAATCCGTCAAAACGTGACCCTCCTCGATCTCTCCCAATATCAACTCCGAGAAGCCGTGGATCACCTACCAATAGAGGCTGGCGTGCCGTACATGGAACCCGTGGCATTTGACCCTCCCGCTCCCCGCGTTGTGGAAACCTTCCCACGCGAAGATGTTGGATTTACACTACGCGGCAAAACCGTCCTCGACGTTTGGTTACAGGTGATCTTCCATATTATGCGCTACGGAACGGTTAAGGGCACTCAGTACGGTATGGAGCAACGTGAATTACCCGGTATGCAATGGGTCATCGAGAACGAGCCTGGCCTCTTCCCTACCAATGTTCCCGACGACTGGCCAAATGAATTGAAAGAGACTATCGGTGTAACACGTGAGGCCGTTGAGCAGTACCATAAAGTGTTCATGGAGTCGTCCGTAAAAGAAGGAGTTTCCTATACGTACGGGAGTCGCTTGCGGGCGTGGGCCGACGAGAGCGGAATGGAACCGATCGATCAGATTGCTCATTGTATTATTGGAAACTTAAAGCGTAGTCCTGATTCTAGACGCGGCGTTGGAATCACCTTTGTCCCACCTATTGATACCTTTGCCACCGTCGACACACCGTGTCTTGTGTCTGTACAAGCGCTACAGTCGGAGGGCAAGGTCAATCTGTTTGCCACCTTCCGCAGTCACGATATTTTTAAAGCGGCGATTCCGAATGCGTTTGGACTGATTGCCATGCATCAACAGATTGCCGAGGAGACCGGATTTGAACGAGGCGCACTCTGTATTCAATCTGTGAGTGCGCATATTTATGAAGGTGATTTTGATCATGCAAAGAAACTCATCGACTGCGCCATTGTAGAGCGACCACCTGCAAAAGTCTGGGACGCGTCCATGGCCGATCCGCGTGGGGCATTCCTCATTCGCATTACAGACGGAAAGATTATTGCGGAGCATCAAGGACCTGACGGTGCCGTACTTGGAGAGTACCAATCCTCCACCGCGCGCGAGCTCTCTCTCAAAATCGCACAAATGAGCCTTATCTCCCAGGTGGGTCATGCACTTGATCTAGGTCATGAGTTACAAAAAGCCGAACACGCCATAAAGCTCAACGTTCCCTACACGCAAGATCATCCTCTCATTTTACATTCGTAAGGTTTATAAAAAACAAGGACCCCGCAAACCGACAAGGCCGCAGGGGTCCTTGTTGTTTACAGGGGTCGTCAGATCAGCTTGAGGCCTTCGGGGAGCCGATCGGGTACGTGTAACGGACACCGACCATGGAAGATCGCACGGTAGAGCGTTCCGGCGTGACGGAGGACCAGGATACCCCGAGGGACCCCGTCGCGCGGCGCCATGGACACCACACGGATCCCTTGATCCCCCTCCTGCACATCACGTTCGGCCATGTTCTGCAGGCCCATCAGGTAAATCGGCTGCGTCATCTTCTCTCCTCTCATCGCCACGGAATGTAGCTCGCACTGTTTACCTAAAAAACACTATTTTGTCAATAGTGTTTACAACATTTTCTACAGATCCCCTTGTACAGTAATGTCACCCTACCCACGTAGACGCTCGGTAAATCGCTCAAATTCTATGGCCAATTGCGTGTAGTGCTCCAACGTTGGATCCTCGTCTAGTATCTGCTCAGCGATCTCACGTGCTTGTGCAATCAGGGCATGATCTGCCAAGCTTGCAAATTCAAACTCCGGCAATCCCGATTGTCGTGTTCCGTATTTGTCTCCCGGCCCTCGCAATCTTAAATCGATCTCCGCAAGCTGGAACCCGTTATCAAAATCCACCATTGCCCTCAGACGTTCCTTGGTTGTGCCGCTCATGGACGTTGGGTGCAAAAAACACGTCGCCGTGGCGCTGGATCTCCGCACACGACCGCGTAACTGATGTAACTGCGCCAAACCAAACCGCTCGGCACCCTCAATAAAGATCGTTGTTGCATTGGGAATATTCACGCCAACTTCAATAACCGTCGTTGCCACCAAAATGTGAATCTCGCCAGATCGGAATCGACGCATCACTTCCTCTTTTTCCTTGGACTTCATTTTTCCGTGCAACGCCTCAATGGTGAACACATTGAGTATCCCCTCTCGAAGCTTCTGAACAAGATTTGTAACCGACTCCGCATCAGAGCTCTCGGACTCCTCAATAAATGGACAGACCACAAATGCCTGCTCGCCCTGACGAATTTTCTCTCCAATGAGTGAGTACGCTTGCGCATCTTGTTCTGGACGCAACAACACCGTCTCCACCGCTCCGCGCCCGGGTGGCAACTCATCGAGAATAGAGATACTCATGTCTCCGTACAGAGCCATGGCAAGCGTACGAGGTATTGGTGTGGCTGTCATAGAGAACAGATGCGGTGTGCTCCCGTGTGCATCGGGCAACAATAGTTTTTTGCGTTGATCCACGCCAAAACGATGTTGCTCGTCTATAATCACGAGGGACAAATCCGGTATCTGCACGTCGCCCGACAAAAGCGCGTGCGTACCCACAATCACATTCACTCGTCCATCTACAATCGCATCTAGCACCTGCTTGCGTGTAGATGTCACCCCATTCAACTCCTGATATCCACTCGTCAACAACGCCACCGAAGCACGATCCCCCAACGTCTCTAACAGGCTCATCGCCTGTTGAACCGCCAAAATTTCTGTAGGCGCCAGGTACGCTGTTTGTAGGCCAGAGGCAACCACGTGATCAATCACGGCTGCCGCAACCACGGTCTTGCCGGCCCCCACGTCTCCCTCCAAAAGTCGATGCATGGGTCTGCCCGACTCCAAGTCCTTTAATGCCGCAAACACGGCTTTTTTCTGTGCGCCCGTAAGAGCAAACGGCAAAGAGGCAACCAATGATTGTATCCGAGATTCTTGAAACGGAATTACCCGCGCCACAGATAGCTCAATCAGCTTCTTTGCCTGCACGTGTCCTAATTGATGTAATACCAACTCCCCCATCTTCATTCGTCGCACTGCCTTCTGCCACGCGTCTTGTGCCTCCGGAAAATGCAAAACAGGGACTGCGTCCTTTAATGCATGGAGATCATAGCGGCTCATCACCCACGATGGGAGCCACTCCTCCAGCTCCCCAGAGGCTGCCAGCGCCTGCTGAACCACCCCGCGGCGCCCTTTCTGTGCCATTTGTCCTGCCGTGGAGTAAATCGGCACTAGCCGACCCGTGTGCATCGTCTGGCTCATTGGAGAACATTTTTCAAATTGTGGGTTAACAATGGAAAGACCGTATCCATCGTCGATCTTCCCGGAAAGCGAGAGATAGTCTCCCGTTTTGAGCATCTTGGCAATGTAGGGCTGATGGAACCACACAGCCAAGATGGTACCCGTACCGTCCTCGATCGTCGCCTCCGTGAGAACCATCTTTTTCCGCGGAGACCTACGAGACCTGACCGACGTCACCGTTCCCTTAATGGTCGTCGCTGCACCGGGCTCCACGTCTGCAATCCCTTTGACCTCCCTGTAGTCCTCATAACGCAAAGGAAACGCAAACAACAAATCCCGAATGGTCTGTATTCCAAGATAGGCGTAGGCCTTATTGAGTTTTGGTCCAATCCCGGGGAGATTGGTAACGAGATCGTTGAGCATGCGCCTATTTTAGCAGACTCTCAAGAGATCTCTAAGAACGTACTATTTCTAGATTCGACTCTTTGTCTCTTTTCTTGTCATTTATGAAAATTCCTATGGTCGTTTGAATCGCCCCCGACATAGGTGAATTAATCAATGTTTCAAATATGCGACGATCGTCGGTGTTTTGAAACATCTAAATACGTCGCCCAACATAAACATTTACCCATTCCTCAAGCTTTAATCGATAAACCAACTTAATCATATCCGAGCCCACATCCTTCTTGGTTAACCATAAACTTTTCTGAGATTGAGTAAAGTTTGATTGTTGTAAAAAGTGACGAAAAGCATTCCGTACGGTTCTTGAACTTTCAGGGATATCAAACGCAACCATACAGTATTCTCGCGATGGAAGATCTCGCTCAACGGACTTAATGCGCGCTTTCATTAACGATAACTGAGCATTATTTGTTAATTGAATAACAATCCCATCTTCAATCTTCCTAATCTTAATAAATTCTCTGTTTGCTAACCGTTTTATATTTTGTCTCGCATCATGCGTGCTGTATGCATGTCGAAGAATCCGTGCGTCACCCGTTGTCATTCCAACTTCGTGGGTAAAATCACGTGATAGTAATATTACATCCTCTATCGCCATGAGCCATTGCTCTGTTCCAGATAACATAAATCTCCCCGTTAATGAGTAAATGGGGAGGTTTCAAACACGCGACGATCGTCGGTGTTTTGATATTTTATCATGCGTGAAATTCTTGGTACGTGATATAAAGGTTCGCATTGTTGATTTATGTCAAGGGATTGTTTATCTCCTTACCATCCCCTGGTTCAAGTCGCGCACGGGTAACCAAACAAAAAAGACCAACTATCGTTGATCCCTTTTGTGGTGTACCCGGCACGACTTGAACGTGCGACCTTTGGCTCCGCAAGCCAACGCTCTATCCAGCTGAGCTACGGGTACATGGAAGCGCTATAACTTATACAGCCTTCGGATATAGTCTGTCAAGGACTCTTCCTTGCGGGTCACGCTTTCCTGCGTAAATTCAAGCATTGTCTCTCGAATCTCGTTGGGGTCCATGTCCTCGGGCAAATCGATACTGATAAACGGTTCACTCGACTTGTTAAAGTCCACATAGAGCTTACTCACATGAGGTGGGTCAAACGCCACCCAGAAATCCTTGATCTCGTCCCAAGGATAGTAATGTTCGCCAACACTCAACCCAGCCGTCAACACCAAAATCGGTACGTTCTCTGGGTCCCGGAAATGCTGCAGAATCATAAAGGTCCCAATAAGCACCAGCAACACGGCAAATACGTAATTAGACGTGAGGATCGCAGACAAAATGAGTCCCAGACCCAGAATAAGAAAAATCACGTACCAGGCGTTGGAACGTTCATGTTGATGAAACTCGTCCATCGTCCAATACATAACCACCTCCCCGTAGCGAGGATCAATCTCATCTTGGATTTTTTCCCATTGTGCTTCGTCCATGCGCCCAGTATAGCGGAAAACGCAAAAAGCGTCGTGTGGATGATATTGGGCGACGCCCTTGATTCTATTGTGCCAATATAGTAGAGTACTCCTGCCTTGGAGAGGTACCCAAGAGGCTGAAGGGGACGGATTGCTAATCCGTTAGGTCGGTTCGCCGGCGCGAGGGTTCGAATCCCTCTCTCTCCGCCAGCACATGACGTTCACGCTTGGACGTCAGCTGCTGGAGGCAACATGACCGTAGAGCAAGGTGAGGTTCCTTCGGTGTGTCGATTCCCGGCTCAAGTGGTCAAGCCTCAGCAGGCACCTGATCCCGAGCCTGATCCTCCGATAAACGAGGATCGTGAGTTTGCCCAGCTGAGAGAGCTTGCCAGATCACGAGGACCTGAGCCGAAGAGATGATTTGCAACAACGGTTCCGGACGTGTTGCCACAATTTGGAGAGATGGCCGAGTGGTCGATGGCGCTGGTCTTGAAAACCAGTAGGGCGCAAGCTCTCGTGGGTTCGAATCCCACTCTCTCCGCCAAAGAAAAATGCTCGTCGTAAGGCGGGCTTTTTTCTTTGGCGAGGTGGAGCACATGCCACAGGGCATGTGCGACGGATTCGAACGGCCGGAGCGATATGCGACGAGCACGACGCATCGCGAGGCCTGGACTCGAATATAATTTTCTGCAGAAAATTGACACGAGGGCGAATCCCACTCTCTCGTAAAAAATAAGAAGGTCCAGACGGACCTCTTGAGGGAGCACCTTAACGCTTATAGTGCGAATGATGGCAGTATCAGGCGTGGGCGGCTCTGCACCTTTCACGGCACGCACACAACCAACAAACCAATCAACATGAGTATCTTCATGACACCTCTACGCGCACGCCAGCAGACAATCTTCTCTTCGTCAATCCCCACGCGCAAGAACACACCCCCAAACAGTCTGAGCGCCTGCGCGTTTAAGGACACGCGCACAGGCCTGCATGGTCTTGCCCGTTGTATAGACGTCGTCGACCAAGATAACCTGGCGCGGCGCCTGCCCGTCTACACGGAAATGGTCCAAATGATTAGCTGCACGTTTGGTTTTGTCTTCCATCTTCGCTTGAGCCTTAAGGACATGTCGTGTTCGTATAAGAATCAAAGTATCCATCGGAATCCCGAGCTCATCGGATACCATACGGCTTAAAATACTCGCCTGATTAAATCCCCGCTGACGCTCTCGAATCGGGTGTAACGGCACCGGCACAACTACCCACTCCCCCGTGGGTAGTTGCTGGGTTTGATTCATCCAGACGGAAACCAATCTCTCAATCACCGGCTCTGCCTCGCGCACATACCCATACTTCCACTGACGAATCAGCGTTTGTAATTGCGGGTTTGCATACCACCCAAGCGCAACCACACCATCCAAATCACCTCCCACATGTTCCGCACATGTAGAGCCATACACAGTTGGCGCTTCACAAACGGGGCAATGCTGTGTGTTTCTAAAAACAAAACCAGCACGACATACAGTGCATAACAGCTCACCGTCGCGCTGGCAACCAACACAGCTCAGGGGGAAGATTGTGTCTTTCAATGTTTTAAACAATCCTACTGCCATGTGAAGCTACTAACAAGCCACACAGATCCTCGTTTTTCCACTGCGACCTGTGCAGTTTGATACTGTAATTCTGCATTTAAGCGATTCCCGGTGGTGATTTCATGTTGTACCGTCACAGAAAACGTCATAACTCCACTCGTCTCACTCCCACTCGTCTGCTCTGTAGAAATCGCGCGTGTGGTACGACCCTGATATTCCGTTCCCTCAGGCAACGTAAATACCTGACTCTGCAATTGCGCAAAATACTCGGGTGTTGCAAGCTCTCTTACTTCTTCGATGTTGGTAAACGGCACGTCTGTTGAATAAGTCCCAAATCGCTCCGCAAAATTCCGCGTAACCGTTTTTGCATTTGCCGTGTCCGGACTTATAAGCGGTGCAACAGAGGGGGTCGTTGTATTGTCCTTTACGTTTGCCGTTGGAACAGCTCCAGGATCCAGCTCCACCGGTGTCTCCGCAGGCGATCGGAACAAGAAGAACCAAACAAGTAGGATTGCCAATAAACACAAAATAATAATACCGATAATGCCGTTTCGTCGTTGTTCTGGTGTGATCATCATACAAATTATGTGCGTCGATTAGCTTGCGAGACTATCCACGAGCCCCTCCCCCTCATCTGCAATTGTTTCTTCTAGTTCTTTTTTTGCTACTTCTTCATCTACAATGCCCTGCTGTGATGCCTGCTCCGATGCGAGTTCCTGCTCAAACTGTCGTCGCTGTGCCTCCAGCTCCAAAAGCTGTTGTGGGTTTGTGGTCACCAGTTTGTCTTCGGCATAACTTGCTACCACCTGAATTGCCGCGTGTTTGTTACCTGCAAAGAAGATCCCTTGTCCAATTCCTGCCTCTAAAAGCAAGTATTTTTCTGCATCCGTCAGATTAAACGTGCTCTGCACCAAGTCGGCAGACGCCGGTGATTGCTTCATGAGCAACTGCATACTGGAGTTAGTCACAATAGCCTGTCCGTAGGGCGATCGTAAAAAGTCGTTTACATCCTGCGTAATGGTCTGCACGCCCAAGTAGTACTTACGGCCACGTTTAACGAGTGCAAAAATGAATCGCGCGGAGTCCTCGTGCTGCATCAACCACCAGGCCTCATCAATCACGAGCAAACGTTTTTTGCGTGTGGATCGTACAACGTTCCAAATGTAAGTAATAATGTTGTAAATCGCCATTGGCCGCAACTCGTCCTCCAAATCTCGCACAGAAAAAATGACCAGTTGATTATCCGTTTCTACCGTTGTTGGCGAGTTAAACAATCCAGCGAAGGTTCCAAGTGTGTACTTCTTGAGCCGCTCTACCAATTGTTCGGCACCCGTCATACCCTCCAAGACCTCTTGCAGATCCTTCATGGTTGGTGGATCCACCGTCGCCAAATCACTGTGCGCGGTAATATCCTTCTTTGCATACGCCTCCAAGATGCCCCGATCCAGCAAAGCATCTTCCTCTGGTGTAAAGCCAACCTTTCCCGCCTGTCCTTGCGGCGTTCCCATCATAATCCGCAGCAAACCCTTTGCCGTAATAACCGCTGATCGAATAATATCATCCACCGCTTGATCCACGGTAATCGCACGCGGCAAATCGAATGGGTTGATCTTACTTTCCGACGAGAGCGATACGTTGACGTAAGTTCCTCCAACTGCATCCGACAGTGTTTTGTATTCCATTTCCGGGTCAATAACAATCACCTCCACA
This sequence comes from Candidatus Uhrbacteria bacterium CG10_big_fil_rev_8_21_14_0_10_50_16, assembly GCA_002774875.1. Taxonomy (NCBI): domain Bacteria; phylum Candidatus Uhriibacteriota; species Candidatus Uhrbacteria bacterium CG10_big_fil_rev_8_21_14_0_10_50_16. The sequence continues at coordinate 68,072 of PCYM01000010.1, read as the reverse complement.
CCCAACATCATGGAACGGATAATTTCCAACTTCACGGCGTAACTTTTTCCGGCTCCAGAGGTTGCAAACACTACACCGTTAGCATTTTGCAAACTAAACCGATCAAACAAGATTAAACTGTTATTATGACGATTAATGCCGTATAAAATTCCATTGTCGCTCGTCAACTCAGAAGAGATAAAGGGGAAACTCGACGCAATCGGGCTTGTGCTCATGTTAAACGTAATCTGAAGTTCGTCGTTGCCTAAAGGAATCGTCGAGTTGAATCCCTGCTCCGACTGGTAGTATCCACGTTTTGTATGGATGAGTTTTGATCCAAAGAGTGAATCGATATCGTCACTCACGCGATCAAGTTCCTCTTTGTCTTTTGCATAGATTGTCACGTAAAACGCAAATTGGAAGAAGTGCTCTACCCCCTGGGTGAGCGAATCGCGCAAACCTTCTATATCTCGCAATGCCGTCTCTCGCAACGGGTCCCGAGGCTTTCCTTTTTGTTGATCCGTAGAAAGCTGTGCTTCCACCTCTCCGGCCTTCTTTTGCAACTGTTTTAAAATAACCTTGGCCTCGATTGGGTAAAAGAACATCGAGATGTCCAACGTCCAGTTAAGGTTAATCACAGGGGCTGCCCAACCAACACCCACATACCGAGGATAAGCAACAATAAAGAGCGTGCGCATGTACACGTCCGCGATTTTTAGATAGCTCGAGTTGACGTCAAAGGAAGACGGTGCGATGAGGTCACGAATAGAGATGACGCCACGCTGGTACACGCGTTCTTCCTCAAGGAGCTGCCGTACACTGTCTTGTTCGCGGCGTTGCTGTTGCTGCTGCTCCTGTTTTGGATTGAGCTTTTTTGGTGCCTGTGGGTGCGCAGGTCCCTTTTCCGTTTTTGCCTTCTTCCGACTCGACTGCTCGAACGATTCAATTTGTTGTTCAAAAGCCATACGACGTGTCGATATCTAACTTACTTACATCCGCGAGCGGTTGTGCTTGTGAGGTAACCGGGTTATACGAATTGTAATACATCTCAATCAAACTCTGTGTATCCAACCGCGCACCAGACAAGCCCATACTATTGAGACTTCCCAACGCCTGCGCTACACGTTGTTCCAATTCATGTTGTCGTTCCACAAACTGTTTCTCACTCAACCGGATACGCGACCCTGGCGCCAATGCCTCTCCGGCTCGCGTCCAAAAATTCCGCTTCTTGTTAGTAAACGGATCGTAAGGCACAATAATATAGAACCGTTTACTCATAATGTCGTTCCCCGCCACAAGCTCCTGGATAAAGGAAATATAATCGTCCGTTTGTGTTCTAAGGAGCTCATTCTTGAGATCGGCACTTGCCTCCCGCATACGAGCCACATAATCGTCGATGCGCATTTTTCGTGATTGAATCACTACTTGCAGTGGATAATCAAGCCCATTCAAAAACTGCATATACGCCTGAATCACCGCCTGCTGCTCGTCGGTCGACTTGAGGGCAAAGTTGATACTCGACACCAAAATAACCGCGCGAACAGTTCCGTCTTTTAATGCAACAATATCGTCACGAATTTCCTGAATATCCAGGTATCGTTGCGTGGTGGGTCGCTTTGGATCGCTTGTTTGTTTCTGTTTTGAGGCCATACCTAGGTTGTTTTCTCATCATCAGGAATATATACGCCACCCGTATTGACCACGAGCGATAGGTCTCGCAATCGCGATCCATGCAACGAGGGTTTTGTGAATGACGGTGGTGGAGGGGGAGGTTCCTTTTTAAAAATCTTCGCCTTGAGATCCGCGTCTGTTCTATTTTTATTCCATACACGCAACGAGGGGCGACGCAGTGTTTGAATCCAATTCAGCGCCACATAATGCAATCCTTGACCGTTAATTTTTACGAAGGCAAACAGGAGCGTTACGATAGCTTGTGGAATAACAATCAGTAAAAACAAGCTAAAATCAAACAGCTTGTAGATAATCGCTCCCACAAGCCCTGATGCCATGATAAGCGTAAACTGTCGGACCGTAATCGGACCGATAATCTTGCTTTCCACATCTATAAACTGCGGGATCACGAATTGTTCTGACTCTCCAGCCATGGGTACAGTATAACAGATTAGTGTAAGACGCGTGACAGAAACGGTGCACGTATTTTTGTCAACAGTTAATAACGCAGAGAAGCATTGAACGAACGAATTGCGTTGAGTTCCTCAAGTGTAATAACACCGGGATTAAGGTGCTTGTCAGACAAAATGGATTCAATCGCAACACCTTGTTGCAGCGCCGTACTCATTAGCTTGCGATACAACCCAACAAGCGGGCTAGACCGCCACGCCTCCACGCCTTGAATATACAAGGCAGGATCTCGCCGAGACATCGCATGAATATCCTCGCGAATATTTTCCAACACCTCCGTTGCGTCCCCTGGTAACCGCCTAAAATCCTCCAGATTCATCCTCTGAAGCTCCTCCACAGGACCCACAAGACGACGCTTGTATTGCACGTCCACAACCGGCTGCTTGCCAGAGGCCGTCCTTCCTGCTTTAACCGTTGATTGCGACAACACGGCGCGTGTTTTTGGCGCGGTCGATGTAAAAGAGGTCTTTACAGGCGCAGTCTCCGGTACTGGAGGTGTTTGCGTGTCTGTTTTGTATTGCTCGGTCCTCGTGGCAACATAGGCAGCTTTTTCCTCCGCAAGTTTTGTGGTTGCAGAGGAATGAGACGATTCCAAATGTCCTTCCACGGTATCCAACACACGCTCCACGGTGTGTGTATCAAATCCAAGTCCCCCTTGGACAATTGGTCGCGCTAGCGCAGATGCGAACGCCGTACCTGTTCGTACCCCAGACAATCGTGACCCCACAAGCACACGAAATCGCTTGTCGAGTTCCGCCGACGGAAACGACAAAGAAAGTTTACGTTGTACCTCATCAATTTTACTGTTCTCCAAGCTTGGCGGCACCTGCGACCCTCTGCCGAGACTTTTCATCATCTTGGCGACTTCTGCCTCTTCCTCCACCTCGGGAAACGCATGGGAACGCTTGACCGGGGTTACCTTTGCCACAATCTCCTTGGCAGGAGCACGCATAATGGACTCCGTCGCTTTTACGGGAGCAGAGGAGATGGGCGCCTGTTTCTTTGGGACAACTGGCTCTGGCTTCGATGAAACAATCGGCTCAGGTTTAATTCCCGTTTTGGGTTTACGCGAAAAGAACGCAGCAATTTTACGCGTTTTAGGTTGATCCAACGTTGTTACAAGCACCGGGGGCGGTGGAGCTAACTCATGCGACGGATCCAGTGGCGCATTCACCACGCCCGTCTCCTTCCCTTTTTCTCCCTTACGAACAGGGTCTAGGCGATCTAATTTTTTATCAAATGCTTTTACCGTTTTTACCTCATCCGATTCTACAGGTGGCAAAACAACGGACACCTTCTCGACAGGTTTTGGCGAAGATTGTTGTTCGACGAATGGTTTTACGATCGGTGCAGCGACAGATTTTGATCCGATCTTTTGTTCTTTAACAGGCTCCGTCATTTTCTGAACAGTCGGTTTTACCGTGGGCTGATCTGCCTTCTGCACAACAGGCTCAACAACGGGCTTGGGAGTTTGAAGAACCGGTGTAGGTTGAATAGCTGCCGGCGCCTCAATAACAGGCGCAGCCGCAGGTGGATTGGCGGCTTTAACCGCTTGCTCTGCGAGATATTCCGTCATGCTTCGACGAACATCCACGACTGTACCGCCAGATGCGTCGATGCGTTTAATATTGACCACCGTTACATTACCCCCAAGACTAGAAAAAACCCTGTATGCCGTGGAGCCGAGATACGAATCAATCGGCAAAAAGCGCTTCTCGATCAAATCTAACGCCACGCGTGTAGCAAGTTTTTCATCGAACTTAAGTCGATCTTGAATGAGGTTACGCACCTTGTCGACCGGCTCATACCCAAATAAAACCTCCTGTTGAATGGTGTCCAAGGTGTCTATTGCGTCTTGAGACAGTCCGTAGACCTTTGCAATCGCTTCAATATCCTCAAACCCAGATGCCAAAAAGAATGCTCGAATCTCATCGGGCAAAAACCGATAGAGGAACGTTCTCTCTGACAATTGCGGCATAGTTATAGTTGCGTACGAATACGCGTTCTAAAGTGTTGCTGTGCTTGCTGTACTTGATCGTAAATCTCATCGCCCTCGGCAATGAGCTGGCTCTGGTTTTGTAACACCTGTCCAACCTGTTGAATAATTCCTCGATACATTTCCTCTTGTGGACCTCCACGCGCCTTTTCAAAACTCTCTAGCAATCCATTAAGCGCTTGTTTGTCAAAGGTCTGCGCTACAGATCGAGCTACGTCATTATTCCCACCGTTTGCCGTTATACGGTTGTTAATGTTTGTAATGATGGATGGATTGGTTGCAATCGCAGTTCTAAACTCGCGACGATTTGTTTCATTACCAAACTGGTTAGCGGGTGGACGTGCAGCATCAAAACCGTATTGATCCATGTCTCCAAATCCTACAGCTCCGTTTCGCAATGCTCGATGGGCACGAACAGCACTCGCTGAACCACCGGTAATAGCACCGCTAGCAACATCGGCATCAATTTCTGTTCCAATGTCCAATCCTGCAACGTTTGCTCCACTCATAAAGTTAATCATTTCCCGAGCACGCGCCTGCTCCTGCGGTGCACCCGCGTTGCGGCTTGCCTCCATCAATCCTTGAACCATTGGAACGGACTTACTGGATGTCATTGCCTCATGTATTGCATCGATAAGTCTATTTTCAAATACAGGGTCTAGTGTTCCTCCGCCCGCAGCACGCATTTCTGCAAGATCAATATCCTGCAAATTAAGACCGGCAGACAATGTATTGCCCATCGTTCCTGCAGAATGGGCATTCATAAGACGATGCGCTGTATTGTTGCTCTGTTGCGGAATCTCACGTGCAGCGGCCGGTGCCAATGCGGCAATTCTGTCTTGTTCATCCTGATTACGCGTTGTCTCCGCTCCGTCCAGGGCCCGGTTTGCATTTGCGCGCGTCGCTCCCTGAATAAAGGAACGAGAGTATCCTTGCTGATTGCGCGCATTTTCGTCCGCTGTACCACCAAAGAATCGATTTAACATACCGGAACTTGCCATTGCCTGACGGAAGTTTGCATCGGAAAAGTTGTCTTCTGATAGACCTTTTAGCTCTCGGTCTGTCATCTTCTCCATGGCGCTACTCATACCACTTGCATCTACATTGCCAAGACGCAAATCTTGCTTCATGCGATCCTCAAGTTTCTTTACAGAAGCATCATCACCCGTGTCCTTAAAGTGTTGCATGGAATCTTTGACCATTTGGCGTGCCTGTCCAGCCTGTGCCGGCGTACCCTGAAGCAATGTGTTCATGTGATCCTTGTTAGATGCAACAGAACCACGTAGTTGTGCCACTCGCGCTTGTGTGCGCGCACTTCCTGAATCTCTGTTTTCCTCCAGATAACGCATACTTTCCTCCAAGGAAAGGTCTGCTCCAAACCCGGCTTCTTCTTGCTGAAAGCGTTTACGATCTGCATCGTCCATACTACCCATTTTTCTAGAAACTCCCCGTGCGCGTCGTCCGATAGCTCCCCCTACAAGACCACCACCCAAAATAGAGCGATCGGCAAAACGATCCAGTCGTTTACGCGTGTATTGACGAAAATCGGCCGTTCGACCCTTTACTTGATCTGTTGCCAACTCAACCCCGGAACGACCGACTTTTTTGACTTGCCGCCCACCAAAACGTGCGGTCTTGGCCGTTGCCGCACCCGCAAGCGACACAGGTGCCGCGGCGAATTTTTTGGACCACCCGGACCCGGTGCTCACCGCCTTGGCCGCGAACCCTCCCAACTGCCCCGCCGTACCACTTGCCATCTCCAATCCAGCAAGCAAAAGCGCAATACCAATCACATACGCGAGTAAATGCGATGTATTAGAAGACTTATTTTGGATAATTCCTTGGTTTTCTTCTGCAAGAGACGTGTCGAAGTTTGCCGCCAATCCTTTATCGCTCGCTCCCGTTGCCGCCAAAGACAACCACAAAAAAAACGCCAAAATCGGCCCAATCATCACCGCCGCCGTGAGTTTACCCCACCATTCACTGTAATAATTTCCCGCCTTGGAAAGCATCCCATCGGCTGCACGCGCCCCAAAGGCGGCCGGCGACAACACAATCAGTACCCACAGAACCACAACGCGGTACAACAAAACAGCAATCATTACACCCAACACAATCACAACAATAATAATTTGAACGAGCGCAAAAATTGATGTTCCCAATAACGTCAACGCTGTACCCGCTTCTGCCAATCCCGTAGGATGGTCTGAAAGCTGGTAGGCCTCTCGAATTTTGAGCATCTCAAAAAAGTTGGCAAATCCTACCTGTTGGAGTGCGTTGACGAATGCATTCATCACTACCTGACCAATATCAATGAACAAACCTGTAATGATGCGGCTGTAGTTTATGGCAATGGCGGCAATTAGTAACTTTGGAATCTGTTGTTGCCAGTTAACCTTTTTGACCCCAAACATGGTGCCAAAAGCAATGATCAACATAAAGACAATGAGCGCCGTATTTGTAAGGTTCCGCACAATCTCCCATCCCATTACTACAACAGGGTGGCTAATAAAATCGCTGTACTGCAAAATCGGTTGCAGAATCTTGAGCTCCAACGTCGCGAGACTCGCAATAACCTCTCCCAAATTATCAATGAGATAGGCAATCATGCGTGCCAGAAATAATCCTGGATCATTCCACGCATCGGATAAACTACCCGCGTGAACAGACGGTGCTACAAACAGAAACAACGCAACAACAGAGAGGGATGTTGTAACGCGCAGAATTACTTGTTTAGAACGTTGAAACCAATTAAGCATGTGCCTTGTAATTAGCTCCAGTATAGCACGCACCGCTAAGAGATGTGAGCCGGCTATCCACAAATTGAAGCTTGGCACGACCGAACAAAATCGATCGTACCAAGTGCTACGTTAGGGCACCATCAGTCGCGTATTGCAACCGTTGACACCGTTATCCACACCCGTGGCCGGGAGTGCGATGCCGTTCACGAAGAACGTCCCATGCACCACCATGCCACCGGCAGCACCCCAGTTGCTGCAGATCCACCAGGGGTTGGACAGCACGTTGGCCGCCTCAAATTCCCCGTTGATCAACAACACGTCACCAGGGTCCGCCGTCACCGTGCCGCAGAGCTGCACAAAGCCGCCCGCGACCATGTTGACCGTCTGCCATCCACCGTCCCAAACCCAGAGCTCACCGTCGTGCGGATTCACAAGACCGGTGGGCAGCCAGCAGAGCTCAATAAGCCCCGTAGACGGGTTGGGGTCCGGCGAACCAGGGTCGTCTACGGCGTCCGAATCGTCATCAGCTGCGTCCGAATCGTCGTCCGCGGAGTCACCTGCATCCGATGGCGTCGGGTCTTCCTCGTCCGGCGGTGTAGGTACATCCGAGTCGTCGGTCTGGTTGTCCGACCACGCGGGCAACTGGCTCTCGTAGAAGTGTCCCTGCGTGAGACCGCACACCATGTTACTCGTGTTGTGCGCCGTGGGCGTAATGCTCACGTTACTGTCCACCGCAAACACGTTGAACGGGATGGACGATCCTTCGCCCGCCGGACGCGAGGCATCACCCGTGTGCACGCCCAGGTGGACATGATCTCCGGTGCAGTTGCCCGTGCAGCCGTCCAGACCCAAGGGCTGTCCGGCACTCACCCAACTGTCATCTTCCACCAACGTCTGCGACATGTGCCCCAGAACGCTGTAGGTGCCATCGCCATGATCCACGTTCACGTGCAGACCGAATCCGGTCTGGTCGTTGTGCACGTACGCCACACCGTCCACCGGCGCGTAGATCTTGGTCACCGGACTCGGCGGGTTGGGCGTGTCAAAGTCCACGTCGTACCGTGTGGAGTTGTACCGATGCGACCACGACCCGTTGGCGCCCTGTGTGCAGCGCCAGGCCGTCCCAACTGGAAACGGCATATGCAACGTGGGACGACCATCCACTACCGGCGCACCACCACCCATGTCACCCGTCTCCGAGTCGCTGGGTCCAAAGTTGCATGCCGTCAGAACCATCACTACACACATCATTGCTCGATTTCTCATCTTACTCTCCATCTCGATACGGACACCGTGCCCGATCGACATCTGAATCTCGTTCGTCCTGCGCCAAGGAAAGAGCACTATAGACTCTGTCCCCTGCAGACACATCGGAACCGTTGATCACCACGTGATCTCGCACCAAACGAACCATGGAAATGTCTTGCTGATCCGTCATCTCCTTCTCATCCCAAAATGCACGAACCCGCGCACGTCGGGAATGACCGATCACATCTCCTGCACACAGGCGATCACCCACCAACACCAGAGGCTCCCACACGTCATCCACCACCAGAACTGCACTCGCGTCCCAATGACGAATGGTAATAGAACCCACCCGAACCTCAATCACCTTGCCGTGTTGCGGTGCCACGACATCCGTGGCTACATCTGCCTCCAGCTCCATCTGCCAAGGTGTAGACGAACTCACGGAGAGTGTTTCCTCTCGACTAAATGGAATTGTGAACATGGGCGTATAGGCATACCCAGGCTCATTCGTCTCCGTACACTGGCAACACAGCACCAAAACCGCACACAAAATTGTTCTCTGCATCATGATAAAACCCTCCAACGGTATGTGACCGTCGCCCTGAGCGGTTACAGGCCTCCCCAAACCCAGAGCCACCCAGAGGCAAAGATCACATTGCGCGCCTCAAGCGCTTAAGACGCCCCCCGATCCGTACACGTCGCGCGCAAACACACCTACAAGCAAGTGATTCAAACGGTTGATTTGCTTCACCGGGTTGTCGTTTGTTTGCGTCAACACGTCCATATCAACAGAGTCGTTTTGTTCCGTCAATCGGGGATTCTGGGGGTAATTGGACGTGTTTTTGTCGATCCACGTCGACAGGTTTTGCACGCGTCCTTTTTTACGATCAACCCAGTAAGGCGGGTTCTCTACTCTTTTTTGTCGACACCCATCGACACTGACCTGTGGATAACCTGTGTAGAACCCTTTCAAAAACACGGCTAACGTTGGCGTAAAACCGGCAATGCTATTTTAAAGAGAGAAAGCCCTTGTTGAGGGTCTTTATTGACAATTTTCAAAATATATGCTAGCTTATAGGTAGGAAGCAGTGTCTGGCGGGAATAAATCCGTTAGATGCAGCCCTCACAGCAGCGCCCTACAGCGCGGCAAATGCCGCCCTTCGGGGCAAAGGAGAACGCCATGCGTTCCATGCTCATCGCGGCGCTGCTCGGCAGCGTCCTGTTCACCGGTTGCGACCCGTCCCTGCTCCCCGGGGACGACGACGACACGGTCATCAGCGGCGACGTCACGGTCACGGTCGACATCGGCCGTCCGGACGCGTTCGACCTCGAGATCGACGGCCATGCCGTGGATCACACGGTCACCCTCCAGGAGGGAGGTCCGTACGAGATCGAGGTCATCCCCCCCGGGATCGATCCCCGCGACGCCCCCTGGGCCCGCCCGCCGTGTGAGGTGACCGTAGCCCACGGCAAGGCGGAGGTTGTGACCTACAACAACCCTCGCTGGGCGGAGATGTTCAACCAGCCGGAGACCATCGAGTTCAGCGTTCGGGACGGAGGGATGCTCAACGTCCCCACGATCGACACCCCCTACGCCGGATGGGCGTGGGACTGCGCCTTCGGGCCGTCCCACAGCACCGTCTTTCTTCAGACCGAAGATGGTCAAGAGATCACCGGCCAGGTGGGTGGAGTGCTCTTCAACCGCGAATTGGTGGCCATCGTGGATGGGCAGGGACGCCTCGATGCCACGTTCGACGAGAGCTACACCGAGATCGAAGGTGCCATCACCTACGATCTCGGTGATCAACTCAACATCCACTGCGATCGCCTCTGATCGCTCCGTTCAACCCTCACGACCCCGCCCGTACCTCCTGTACGTGGCGGGTGTCCTTTTTTCTAGGCAAAATAGACCTTTTTCTAATCTTACCTTAAAGATAAAAGAGCCTTACGGCTCTTTTATGTTACAAGTTATTGGTAGGTGTTATACGGATGTTGCCATCCCAGTTGATCCAAGGATTATTATAACTGCCATTTGGATACCCTGGGTCATCTAATTCTGTGCGAGGCCAAATATTTTGATTACACTCTGCTATTAAATCAACCGGCGAAAAAGGTAACAATACAGACCCCTGACACGTAGAATTGCCATTCGGCCCAATCGTACACACACCCGTACAGTAATCCCAGTTATCTTTTACGTACACCCGCGGTTGGAAGATACACACATCCCCACCCGGCTCATAACACGGCGAGTTTTCTAAGATGTTTGTGCCCGTTACATAATGACACTCACGCCCAGCGACCTGGAGCCAGTTAAACATCCCCGGTGTACAACGGTAATTATGTTGGAATTGGAACGGTCCGCTTTGACAACTATCGGACGTCTTGCCCCATTCTTCCTCCCCGGATGGAGGCACACAAATTTGCTGTTGGCTCGCGTTCAACCCACGGTGGGCTTTGTAATAATTGTCATCCGTTGTAGACCCCACCTCATCACCACGCCCCCAAACATTGGCGAGCGAATTTGGAATACTCAGCGATGCTCCCCAACCTGTCTCCTGCCCATCTCCCCAATCCACAATCACATTCTTTAATGGATATTGGTTTGGATCAGTAAAGGCATAGAACTCAATGTTTGCCAAGAAGCTCCGTTGCGCGTTCCAAATACGTCCCGCGCTACCGTTGACACTAAATGTTCCCGTTTCACCTTCCACACAATTCGTCCCTACGCAATTATCCGTCACGCTCGCCACTTGTGGAGATGTTGGCGTTCCATTGTTTGGTCCCGTGCCGTTTGCATCTCCGTCTTGCCGATCATCAAGATCGGCGGCAGAGAAAGGTCCGAGTCCAATTTTTTCATACACACCTGTTCCTCCAACCGTAACTGGCGCATCGGCATTATTGGTTGAACGGGCAATCGTTGCTGTTTCATCGTCATACTCCCAGAAGGAATACACGCGTGCAAAGAATTGCTTCAGACGACCTAACACCTGCGCCGGCGTAGAACCCGGATTTTTAATTGGAATAATATCCGCGTTTGGAATCGATGTGAGGTCTATTGAACAGGTGTTGTTAAGACACAGCGTTCCAGGCGACCCTCCACACTGCGAATCCGTATCACACATCGCATCTCCACCACTTATATCGCACTGATGTTCTGTGGCGAAAACGAACGACTCCCAATCACCTGTTGGGTTTGCTGCCATCCAGGTCGACGAATCAAAGAAGGTGCCGTTTGCCGAGGCTGAGTTACAGACATTTTGTGAGGTTCCAAGAGCAGCTGCTTGGTTTGCCTCTCCAACGATCGAGCTTAATGGATGTCCATAATATCGCTGACATGTATAGTCCAATTGATTAGATAAATTATTTATATCTGCCACACAGGATCCAAGTTCCATCGAAGCACACCAACTGTTGGCACCTGCTATGTTCCATCCACTTGCAATATACGCATTTGCAATGTCATTTGCTTGCATAGACCCCTCATCACACCCAACAAAACAAGCAAAGTTATTTACACCTGTTAAACACTGCCCTCCGCTTGGCGCTGTGTAGTTTGGACAATCCGTCGCAATATCACAATCAAACTCACCTCCATTTAAGGCAGACGGCAAAGAGAAACTTGTATCATCGTAACTTCTGGCAGACGTTGTAATGTTTCCTGTAAGCGTGGTGCAGGCACTTCCCTCCGCGAGCGGTTCCAGGGAGAGGTTTGAGTTGTTACATGCCAACACGGTGGCACCGGCAAAGTCTGCCTGTGTTGGATCGTTGATTGTTATGTGCGACGCATCCGTAAACTCATAACTTGGCACAATACGTCCCACATCATCCGGCTGTGTTGCGCTGTTGTAACTCAACGCACTTGGCATTCCGGCTTCATTGAGTGTGTATTGCCAAGCAACATTCTGGTTTGGCGTCAACGCACGGTTTGTATAGGCCGCGTTACCAACGGTATCTGACTGATTACCGTACCCTGCCTCTACGCTTGTAAAGGCGAGCTCCGAGCATCCAAGATAATATTCCCAGTTATGCTCCAGATCAGAGATCATTAAACTTTCTACAGGCCACAAAGGGACGTAATAATTATCTAGAAGACTGTCCGCATTCCACTCATATCCTCGTACTCTGCAGCTTGCATAACGGTCCTCAAGAGCTTGGAAGTCCTCGTCGTTTACCAAGTATCCAAACGCCGTGTCTGTGCCCTGTTCAGATGCAGGGCCAGAAGTTCCGGACCAGGTGGCTCTACTAAAGATTTCTTCCTCGTCCGTCAACCCAAGATCCAATGCCGTTGAGTTAATGGGCACCGTCATTCCATTGGCAACCATGTTGGCAGGCGGAGCACACACGTCTCCGGGTACCGCACCGATTGCATCAACCGGAAGCTCGTACTTTGAGCCATATGGCACACAGAAGTACGGACAATCCTCAAACACATCACCTTCTGGCCCTGCCGAGTTTCCACACACGTTGGCGTCTGCCTCGCAGGCTCCAATCACAGCAAAGTAATTTTTTGGACACGCCACACTCGCCCAACACGAGTTATATTCATCTGCGTCACATCCACCGGTCGCAGCCTCGGATCCGCTTGCGTTTTCCGGAACATTTCTTGTAACACCGTTTGCGGTTGCATTCACCATTTGCACAAACCAAGCACCCAATGGATCCGTAAATCCGATAGGAGGTGTTGGCACGCCCGTGGCATCTGGTGGGAAGGAAGCGGCACACGCAGGCGCAATGGTGTCATTAATGTCATCGTTGCTAATTGTATCCTGCGCACCCGTTACGCCCAAGTCAATAAACACGCTGTTTTGTGTGCAGTACGTAGTGTTAGCAATAGAGAATCCCGCCTCGGTAAACTTATTATAGATATCTGTTCCGCCACGCAACTGGTCTACCGGCAACCAGAGCAAACACGCGTTTTTATCCTGGCTCGCGTTAATGTTGATGCTCAAATCACTCTGGATACAGAATCCCGGCCACCCAATAAAGGTGTTCTTTGCGGTAATAAACTCACAGATACCTCCGCCTCCACCGGAAGTGTTGCTACATTGATTATCTCCCGTACAAGAGCTTCCCTCAAATTCTCCCCCAACACAGACCCCCGGAAGCGCACCTTCACCATTTCCTCTCGCCAAATTTAAACTCTTCACCCCTCCACCGTATTCGGCCGTGACATAGGAACAATCACACGCCTCACCGCTGGCACAATAGGTCGCATTGGCAAAACCGGGCCTAAACGCCGTTGGACGTTCTTCTAATGGACCATCGTTTGGCAAAACAAGCGCCCGCTGTGCCGTCCAGTTTGTTACGATGTCATTTGGGAATGGAGCGTTACTTTCCGGGTATCCACGACACTCTTGTCTGGTGGCGTTTACCAAATCCGTTCCATCAACAGAACTTGCACAAAGACCATTAAAACACTGACCGGATTCTGCTACCGTTGGTGCAAGATTACAGAAGACTCCAGGACCGGTACCGCAATCCGCATTAGAAGCACAGGCAAGCAGCGTATCGGTACACTGACCAACAGAACAACTTGCTCCATTAGCCGTTCCGGTAACACATGGCCCCAGCGTAACGGCAAGCCGATAATCCTCGTCCGCACTCGTACAAATTGCATCCGCACTAAATCCGAGACAGTTATTTGTAGACGCACAGGAGGCAGGCACACCATTATCCCATTGACCACTCACTGAATTATAAACCGTCACACCACCCGAGACATTATAGATTTTTCCGCTGACAGAATTCTGACACAGCTTCTCCGGATTAATGTTGATCTGACTGTAATCCTGAACCGCATACTGATCCGGAATTGAGTACCCAGAATATTCGGATCCATACCAGGTAACATCACGGTTTGCGTATTCTACGTCGTCCAACACACGTATTGGCTCCTCAATCCAGTTGGAGCAGAATGACTGGCTTCCAACGGCTGAATACTCGTTACACAAGCTGACCGAGTTACACACATTCACAAATTTTCCTTGCTCATCGTCCCACGCAGATGTCTGACTATCGCAGGCCAACCATTCCGAACATTGTCGATCACGTCGCACATTTAAAATAGTATTCGCATCATTTGGCTGTCGTTGCGAAGTTCCGTAAATACTCTGCACACGACCCGGCACAAAGAATGCCTGACTTGTTACACAAGAACCACTGTTCTGGTGTAACTCGCCATGCTCTCCACCCCCCAAACAGAGGTACGCATCTGGGTTTGGCTCATACGCCTTGTAACAAGAACCTTGTTGATCCGCCCCGAATGTATCGGTCCGCGTTCCGCAATCCTGATCCACCACGCACGATCCCTCTACACTCACGTTGTACTGCGGAAGATCGCCACTAAACCCTGTTTGCGTTGGATACACACAGAAGCTTTGACACAAATCGATGGTCGATCCGTCTGGCAGTGTGTAGATGCCTCCCGTTCCCGAGCTACAATCCACCGGATCCACAGGCGTAAACCGCTTGTCGGCATTCACTAATGTATCCGAGTGCCAACTCTTAATGTAACTTGCCGACGCATTAAACGTCACAAACGGTGTTGCATTATTATTGAATCCAACACAACCTTGCTCTTGCGAAATAAGGCCATTACACGATTCTGACGCCGAATCTGCCGCAGGATTAATGCGGTCATTGTTCAAATAGTAATACGGTCGACCGTTTGGATGGAGACCATCGGCCACGTCCACAACATCCACAAACTCAGAACACGAACTCTGCTCAGCAGGACAAGTTCCCGCCCAACCATCGTAGTTTGCTGCATCCCCATTGTGCCAAATGCCAAACGCTGTTCCGCCAATCAAGTAGCTGTCTGATAACTCACTTGCTGCATCAAATTCTCCATTATTGTTGAGGTCGTCGTAATAACATGGCTCACTTCCACCTACACGGAACCAACCGGAATACACCGTTCCCTCGATCGTCACCAACTCCTTGTACTCACATTTCTGACTTCCAGGATTCTTAAAGTAGAACAGCGCGCCACCGTCCGAGCTATACGCATCGCAGAATAAATCTTCCTGCTCACACAACGTGTCTCCATAGGTGTCTGGATCGTTCAACAATGCCACGCTCGCGTAGGCCGTTACTTCTGTATTGTCGATATTAAAGTCTGGGCTGCCGTACAACGTACACCCTGCCGCCTGTGCGCTACAACGATACTGTGGTAGATCAACGAGGAATACCTTCTCGTCGCGAGGGACCACCTCGGTGTCTTCTGCCAAGTACGGCGCGAGCGTAAACGGCGCGTCTACTCCATTTGCCTGAAACTTACACGTTGCCTGACCTGGGAAAACAGTACAGACGTCCTTACCATCAAACGAACAAGGCGTTGGCTCCGTTACCGATCCGCCCACGCTACAGGTAAGATTAAAGGCCTGAGGATACGGGCTATTAGAGTTTTGCGTATCAAAGAATCCTTCACAACCAATTGCCTCCTGACGGCAAATTGAGGCAAATGAGGTAAGGTCTACCGTCTCTCCGCGATGTGTGCGGTATTCCTGACAACCAAGGTAGAACTGTGGCGCCGCAACGCCCTGTGGCGTCTGGTCACACGTGGACGGAGTAACCCAGCTATTCTCAATGAGGTACGCCGTGTCTTGTACTTCTCGCAATGTAATATTATCCACGTACGCTGCTGTTCCGTTGAGATCAAACGTTAAACGCGCAGTTGCCTCGTCAAATCCGGCACCCGTTGGAGTCACAGGACCAAACGTGTATTCCTGCCATCCGTTGGTCAACGTTAATCCTGGCACCATACTTACGCTTGGACCAGTCGCCCCCACAAAATTGGCAAGCAATGTACCACTTCCTTTTGCCCAGAAAGACAAGATGTAACCACGCTCGGCAAAGATCTGTCCTTCGCTTTGCTGTGCCGCAACCACATTGCCAACGAGCATCGAATGACCACCGGCCGCGACGGACTCATTACTGTATAACGACGTACCGGAAACATCTGGCCAATTGCCCAAGTTCCCTGTCTCAAAATATTCTTGTAACACGATGCGTGTATTGTTTCCGGTGTTTCCGGTGTATCCACGACAGCCGTTTGCCGCTGCAGAACACTGTGTACTTTCCGATGGCATGATGTTATACGTACAGTTTCCCGCCGAGACGTTCCATACGCCACCCGTTGTCTGACAATCGTTAAGCGTTGAGTTGGTCTTACGATAAGGGCTACACGCGTTGTCCACCGTGACGGTATCCGAATAGTAGCGATAATGAATGTCGCCGCTCGCATCGTAAAACTCGCGACAATCTGGGTCAAGGAAGATATCCGCATGCTGGCTACATCCCGCAGGGGCCGCCGTTGACGCATCAACACACGTGCCCGAGGCCGCATTAAAGTCTGTACAAGGAGCATCTCCTGCATTGGATTGTTTAAGTGACCATGTACGGAGTTGAAATCCTGATACATCGGATCCTTCCCATGTGTAATATACCGCGCCCGTATTTGCCGCCTCTGCCTCTTCCTGACACGCTCGCACGTCAACAAAATACTCACGGCTCTCTCCACCCTCTGCGAGTGCGTCAAGATTGGTAAATTCAGAACATCCCGCCGCCTCCGCGGTACAGCTCCGTGCAGAATCGGCAATAAAGGTGGTTGGGAAAACTGCTGTAGAGAAGTTAGATGCTAACTGACGATAGGTCTCATACCCTACACACTCAGACGGACACGTATTAGTAGAATTAACGATTCCAGGCACCGTTGGGTCTCCGTTTGTTGGTGTGTAGGCGGTACATCCCACCTCCGACGCGCGACACACGGGTGCATAATTATTACAAATCTCTGCGTCTGTCGCATTACCCGTACATTCCAAATAGTCTGGAGCTACGCGAATATCTACGCGTTCTGAAGAGGAACCGTACCCGACATGGAAGTTTGTTGTGACCTCCTGTTCGTCCACCTGCACCCCATCAATATAGGCGTCCCCTGCTACTGCCTCGAGTCGAATAGTCATCCACGTGTCCGCAAGAGAAGGTGTCGTAAACGTACACGAGAATCGTTCATACGTATCTCCCGCCGTTCCTTCAAAAAAGACTGATCCTCCGCCCGACGTACAGTTTGGGGAATTCAACAAGATTGTTGGTGTAACGCCAACTCCACTTGCGTTCACAAACGTCAACAAAGATTCTACACTCGTGTTTAACAAAGCCTCTCCGCGTGTATGAAACGATACGGTTACAAATTGATTTGCGGATAGATGAACAGATTCATGCGTAAGAATCGCATCCCCTTCGGGAATCCACACAGCGTCTCCCCCAAAAGCGGCATCCAAGCCAGACGTACGATATTGCGATCCTGATCCCAAATCCCAATGATCCGGAGCGTTGTTTTGATCTGCATCATCTTCAAAACTCGCATTAAGCACTGGGTTTAATGTGGACGACGACGCGCGTACGAGATCGGTACATCCTGCATCTGCTGCGCGACACGCCTGCGTCTGCGCGTTAAAATAGGTTCGAACTGTAGATACATTCGGTGCGGCAGCAGGGTTAGTGTCCGTAATGTCCACAAAATCATCCGTTGGATCGCCCGGTGTTCCATTGTCGTTTGGCACTTCTGTTCCCCATGTAAATATATCATCCGTTGGATCTGCGGGTGTGTCGTTGTCGTTACGCTGTTGTTCTGTTCGATACCATGCACAACCAGCATTGTCGGCATTACATCCGGCAAAATCAACCGTGTTGGTAAGCAAACTATCTCTCTCACCCGTACGACTCGTAAGCGTTGTACAACTTGCATATTGCGATGGACACACATCTCCATCAAACTGCCACACGTTTCGCTCACGTGTACAGTATCCATATCCACCCACACAGTTTCCATTCTCATCTTCAGAGATACAACTTGGTGTGTCTACACAGGTCTCGGCACGAACATTTGCGCTCTCCGCAACTAATGTTTGACCAAACACTTGCGCGCGACATTGCGTTTCTGGATACTTAATCACCCAATTTGGATCCACCAAGTGACAGTAAGGATTATTCGCATCTAACAAGGCGTCGGGATTTTCAAAATTACAATCGTTAAAGGCGTTCACGGCCTGTTGCAGCGTAATCACGGGTAAGTTTCCTTGCCCTGATTTGTCGGCCGCGATCTCAAGACCCACCGGAATAACACGGGCGACACGCATCTTAACGAGGTTGGAATAACAGTATGCCTGTGTGTAACAAAATGCGTCTTGATCTAAATCCGCTCGCGCAGAAGAGACCAACGGCCATCCACCGTGCAACAAATCCGCGTCAATCGCTTGCTGAATCGTCATTCCCTCACCCGCCTCCGAACGCGAGATAATCGCCGCAAAACTTGTGTCCATGACACAGTTATTTGGACCGCGATTTGTAGCACCGGGACACGTGACAAATTGGTTTACTACGTTGTACTGATCCAACGTTTGGATAGGCGTCGTGAGCAATCCCTTAAACGTCTCTCGTGCCCGATCGCGTCCACGAATATTAATAAAGTCTGGATTAAACACGCCTCCCGTAGTTGGCGGTTCAAACAATCCTGTGTAAATCTTGTTGGTCAATTGGCTCAACAAGGTATTTAAGAATACCGATCCCGCTGACACACCAATTTGCAACAAAGCTCCCTCGTTTCCAAATAAGGCGCTCTTAAGTGCCTCTGTCTGATTGTTCTGAGCCTCATCTAACTTCCCCTTAAACTGATCCTCCAACACAGTGGAAGGTGTTTTGACATTCCCCGTAATAAAATCCTCCACGTCTTTAAAGCGATCGTTTGCGAGGAGTTCACTGGTTTTTATATCTTGCGTCTGAGCCGCCTGTGCGTATGTTTGAGACAAAATACTAATTGTCGCCGACAATTCCGTTTGACCCTGACCGAAAGAAGCCGCAAATTCATCAAAAATCCTGTTTGGATCGGCATCCTCCTGCAACGTCGCCACGAATCCTTCCCAGTTGGATTGAATATCCCTAAAGTCACAGGTCGGCTCTGGTCGTGCACCACCGGCTATCCCTAGTTGTAAATTCAATGTCTTTATTGGGCTTGTTGGCGCACAAACATCAAAATTCACCCCCGCCATATCTAACCCTTCGGAAAGCTGACCAATAGATTCTCCTAACACAGACTGCCACAAATC
This sequence comes from Candidatus Uhrbacteria bacterium CG10_big_fil_rev_8_21_14_0_10_50_16, assembly GCA_002774875.1. Classification (NCBI taxonomy): domain Bacteria; phylum Candidatus Uhriibacteriota; species Candidatus Uhrbacteria bacterium CG10_big_fil_rev_8_21_14_0_10_50_16. The sequence continues at coordinate 48,855 of PCYM01000010.1, read as the reverse complement.
TTGTCCGTATTCTTCAATACTCCGATATTCAAAGTTTGCCGTTTGTCCCTTACCACCCGAGGCAATCGCCAACGCTGCGTCGTAGGCTAATCGGTTTGCCACGAACGAAACCAGGTTAATAAGAATTTGAATCAACGCCACGCCCAGTGGTTTAAGAATCGCTTTCTCAATTTCTTCCTTCGTCTTAAATCCAAGCAACGAGGAGTCGATAACAGGCAATCCTTGCGCCAACGCAGCGCGAGGAACCGCAAACGAAGAGGCTACAAGCATAACTCCGATCATCCATCCGAGGAAAAGCTTTTCAAAGATGTGACGTGCGCGTTTCATTGTTTTGCTTGTTTGAGGATGTCATTGATTGCACCACTCGCTGCTAATTCTTGTAGGGCCGAGTTAAACAGGTCGCGAATCTCAGCGTCACTCAACGCATCGATGGTTGTTTGATCGATTCCCTGTTGCAAAAGTGCCGCACGAATATCGTCATTTGTCAGTTGACCCAGCAGGTTCTCTACATCACCCGCGTCGTTGATCTGCGTATTCAACCCAGATTCTTCAAACGGAAGCTTATCGGTCAGGTCGGAGGCGATCAACGGATTATTGACACCCGCATCGGACGCGCGACCGCAGTTTTGATCCACGGGACAGTTAGGGTCGTTACCACTTTTAATCTCTTGATTATCGTCAAAGCCATCCGAGTCGGAGTCCGCCAAGTACGGGCTTGTTCGAAACACGTTCAACTCATCGTAATCGTTAATGCCATCACCATCTGTATCTGTGGTCTTCTGTTTTTGAATTTCCTCCGCGTTGCGCTCGCTCGTAGTCGTAAATCGATCCCCGGAATAACTCACAATAAACGGTGCTCGGATTCCCTGCACAATAAACACCATGCTCAAAATAAGTCCAACCACACCCGTCACACCAAAAATAACAAGACCGACCTTCTGCTCAAGAGCATAGGCCGCCCAACCCTTCTTGGGTTGTTGTGAGGAGGGAGTTGCCATAGATTTCACACATAAGTATAGCACGCACACCGCACATTGCCCTGTGGAAAATAATACGCCCCTCGCATTGAGGAGCGTTAGCAATATTCATGCAAAAGATTGTAGAGCCGGATCCATTCGTCGGTCGAGAGTTCTTGTGGACGCGCGGTAGCCGGATGGCTGAGTGTACGAAGTGCCTCCTCGAGCGCGCTGATTGTTATAGATGGCAGCGTTCCAAGCGTTGATTTGAGCTGTTTCCGCTTTTGCGCGAAGGCGACACCGGCAAAACTGAGCAATTTTTCTGGATTACGCACGCCATGTGCGTCTAGATCCTCTTGCGTATACACGTCTAATCGTACAACGGCTGAATCCACCTTTGGCGGTGGCGCAAACGCCGTCCGTGGAACCTGCACAACCGGCTGAACAGACGCATAAAGCTGCACCATAAGTCCCAAGAGACTCATATCGCCCGCCTCTGCCGTCAGCCTGTCGGCAACCTCCTTTTGTACCATGATCACGGCACGTAATGGTTTATGACCCACTGACAGCATCCAACGTAACAAATCAGAAGTAATGTTATAAGGAAGATTTCCAACAAGAACAAACGCTTCTGTGAACAAGGTTCGAACATCTTCCAAACGTGCATCCAATACATCGCGCTCAATCAGCTCAAGGTTAGTGCTTGCAATGCGCGCCCGTGTTGCCTCAATGGCCTCCGTATCCACATCCACCGCCACCACACGGGCAGCTTGTTGTACAAGGACCTCCGTCAATACACCCTCGCCTGGTCCCACCTCCAACACAGGCAGGCCTGCAACGTCTGCGGCCTCAACAATCGCCGCGATCACGGCGTCATCACGCAAAAAATGTTGTCCAAAAAATTTCTTTGCCTCCATACTAGAGCTTAAAGGATCCTTGGCGATGTACCACAATCTCCCCGTTCACTAACTCGATAATCATAGACGGCGGTGACGGTTCTAGCGTTCCTCCGTCTAGGTAAAGATCTGGTTGATCTTGTTGATTGGCAAACTGTTCCTGTATTTCTGCAACCGAGTATGCAGACGGGCAGCCAGACCGATTGGCCGATGTGGCAACAATAGGTTTTCCGAGGCCTTCTGTAAGAGCATGTGCGATCGGATGACTCGAGATACGCAAACCTACGGTTCCGTCACGTAAACACAGCGGTGAGAGGTCCCTATTTGCGTTTGGAACAACAACTGTCAACGGACCTGGCCAATGACGTTTTGCCAGTTCCTCTAATGCAGGATCTAGTTGACCGCACCACTGCGCCATGGACATATCGGCAATAATCAACGCCATCGGCATTGTATCGGATCGCTGTTTAATGCGCATCACACGCTCCACCGCCTGGTGATTTGTTGCATCACAGGCAATCCCATAAGACGTTTCTGTCGGAAAAATAACGACGCCACCTTGCTTGAGTTGCCTAATTGCCTCCTCGAGTTGCGCCTTTGTAACAGACATAGCCATTAGGATTGCTTGTACCATTCAACCGTTTTTGCAATTCCTTCTGCGACACGCACTTTTGCACTCCAGCCTAATACTTCCTTTGCCTGCGTCGCATCTAACCGGCTGCGGAAAATCTCTCCTTCTCGATCATCCGCAAAAATTGGATTAATCTCCTTCCCAACCGCTGTTGCAACAAGGGACGTCAGTTCTTTGATCGATGTCTCCGTATCGGTTGCAATATTTAACTCTCCACACCACGATGTCTTCATGGCACGCAAGTACGCTTCCACAATATCGTCGACGTAAATAAAATCTCGTGTCTTTTCTCCTGTTCCAAAGATTGTTGGAGCCTCTCCTTTTAACATCAACTCAATAAACGTATTGACCGCATTTACTCCGCGAGGGCCATACGCATTAGAAAAACGAAGTGAGATAGCGGCAATTGGATAGTGTTCTGAGTAGTCCCACATGTACATCTCCGCAGATCGTTTGCTCACGCCATAGGGAGAGATCGGTCGCACGAGCGAGGTTTCTTGAATCGGCACGCGCGCAGCAGGATCATACACGGCGGCGGTTGACGCAAAAACCACACGGCCACCACCCACAGCACGCATTGCCTCTAACACGTTAATTGAACCCAGAATGTTCTCCTGTGCATCTAAAATAGGATTCTCCATGCTCGATTGGACCACTTTTTGCGCGGCAAGATGGAACACAACATCTGGCCGGAATTTTTGAAACGCTTTTGTCATCTTTTTTCCATCGGCCCACACATCCAGCTTCTGAATGGCACAGGTCCCCTGAATATATTCCACCTTTCCTGTACTCATATTATCGATCACAAGAACTTCGTGACCGTCCTGTAGGAGTCGACTTACCAAGTGCGAACCAATAAATCCACACCCACCGGTAACAATAATACGTTCTTTTTCTGCTGCCATACGTTAGTTATGTGACTGTCGTAGTCGTGCATTGATAAAAGGTAACACCTCTCCATTTAACACCGCCTCCGTATCTGATGTTTCAAACTGCGTGCGATGATCCTTAACGAGTTGATATGGATGGAGCACATAGGAACGAATCTGACTGCCCCATTCGGCCGAGCTCACTTCACCGCGAATGGATTCCATTTCCTGTGCGTGCGCCTCGAGTTTACGTTGTAACAGCTTTCCACGCAAGATTTTAAGCGCCGTCTCCTTATTTTGCGTTTGTGAGCGCTCATTTTGGCAACTCACCGTAATTCCCGTCGGTTCATGTACCAGTCGTACCGCAGAATAGGTGGTGTTAACGCTTTGCCCGCCCTTGCCGCTCGAGAGAAACGTATCAATACGTACGTCTTTCATGTCTAGATCTACTTCTTCGTCGCGTTCAATCTCCGGTAACACGTCCACGAGCGCAAAACTCGTTTGCCGCAGCCCGTCCGCATTAAACGGTGATTGTCGCACCAAGCGATGCACACCGGCCTCTGTTTTGAGATGTCCATACACGCGCGTCCCCCCTACACGGAATGTGGCTGATTTAATTCCTGCCTCACTCCCACGGCTCTCATCAATCAATGTGGTCTTCCAACCCTGTTGCTCACAGAACCGCAGATACATGCGTAACAACATCTCGGACCAATCCTGTGCATCAACCCCTCCCGCACCTGCGTGAATCGAAACGATCGCGTTCGCTGCATCGTAGGCCCCTGTAAAAAGGAGCTGCAGCTCAATCGCGTCGTAGTGCGCTTGAATCTCTTGTAATTTCTGTTCGATTGCGCCCGCGTCGCTCCCCTCCTCGAGCATAAGCTGCACAAATTCCACATCGTCTTTTAACGTGGTCCAGGTTTCAATCTCATTTTTTTTATCGCCAAATGCTCGCGCCACCGTTTGCGCCTGTTCTGGATTTGTCCAAAATCCAGGCTCGGACATTTGGACCTCCAAGGCATCTCGCTCCTGTATCTGCGAATCCAGGTCAAAGAGAGTCCCATGCTTGCGCTATAGATTTGGCAAGTTGGGCGCTACATGATTTAAGCTCGGCAATGGTCATAGTCAATAGAGTATAGCAGATAAAAGCGATTTGTTACGATCGTAGCGATTTGAACGTAACTCCTTATATGATGTTGTTGATCATCTCGGCCGTCATGGCTCTCGGCCTGATCTGATTTAGACTTCACCCCCAAGAACACGTGTGTTTTGAAAGATGGAGTTGATACGGAGTCTTCTCAAAACGCATGTGTTTGAAGATGAGCGAGTTCGGCGAAGCAATCAAGGTCTTCGCCACAAAAAAAACGAGCCCATGGTGGGCTCGTTGTCTTACATCATTCCTGGCATGCCCGACGGCATCGATTGAGGCTCCTTTTCTGGCAAGCTCGCAATCGCCACCTCTGTTGTGAGGATCATCACCGCCACAGACGCCGCGTTTTGCAACGCAGACCGCGTGACCTTTGCCGGATCCAGCACACCCACAACAGACAAATCTTCGTAGGCGCCCGTCGCTGCGTTATAACCAAACCCACCGGACCCCTCACGCACGCGCTGCAAAACCACTGACCCATCCGCACCTGCATTCTGCGCGATTTGTCGCAACGGTGCCTCTAATGCACGACGCAAGATCTGCACTCCAAGCATCTCGTCGTCTTCTAAAACCATCTCATCCAATACAGCGGCCGCACGCACCAATGCCACACCGCCACCTGGAACCACCCCTTCCTCTACGGCCGCCTTTGTCGCTGCCACGGCATCGACAATTCGATCTTTCTTCTCTCGCATCTCAACCTCTGTTGCCGCACCGACACGAATCACACCAATACCGCCCGCAAGTTTTGCGATACGTTTTTGCAATGCTTCGCGCTCAAATTCAGAATCGGTATTCTCAATCTGCTTACGCAACAGTGCCACACGTTCATCGATCTTTACCTTTTCTCCTGCACCATCGACAACCGTGGTTGCATCTTTTGTCGCAAAGACTTTAGCCGCGCGACCTAAATCCTCAATCGTGACTTTTTCTAGACTCAAACCAACGTCTTCCGAGATCACACGGCCGCCTGTGAGGATCGCAATGTCTTCTAACATTAATTTGCGTCGATCCCCAAATCCAGGCGCTCGGACCGCTAACGCGCTAAAGGATCCACGGAGACGATTTAACGTCAGTGTTGACAAAGCATCTCCGTCAATATCCTCTGCAATAATCACTAATTCTTTTTTACCGGACTGCGCGAGTTGTTCAAGCAGCGGAAGGATGTCTTGGATAGAACTAATCTTTTTATCCGTCAACAAGATCAACGCGTCCTCATACACCGCCTCCATCTTCTCCGTATCGGTAATCATATAGGGGGACACGTAACCCTTCTCAAACTGCATTCCCTGTACCGCGTCCACCTCCACGCCAAAGCTTTGTCCTTCCTCTACGGTAATCACGCCGTCTTGTCCCACAATTTCCATCGCCTCGGCGATTTTCTTTCCAATGTCCGCATCGTTTGCGGAGATCGAAGCTACGCGTTCAATTTCTCCCGCAACGGGTTTTGCAATCTGATGTCGAATCGCTTCTACCACCATCTCAACACCTTTTTCAATGCCTCGGCGCAGTGATTGAGGATCCGCGCCTGCCGCCACATTACGTAATCCGTCGTGAATCATAGCTTGCGCCAACACGGTCGCAGTCGTGGTTCCATCTCCTGCAACATCGTTTGTCTTACTTGCCCCTTGCTTCATGAGAGAAGCCCCCATATTCTCAAACGCATCCTGCAGCTCAATCTCGCGCGCCACCGTAACACCATCTTTCGTGACCGCCGGTCCACCGTATTGTTTGTCGATAATCACATTGCGCCCCTTGGGACCCAAGGTAACCTTCACGGCATTCGCGAGCATGTCCACGCCTGCCTTCAACCTAATACGCGCATCTTCTCCAAACTGTAGTTCTTTTGCCATATTATTCAATAATCGCAATCACGTCTTCTGCGCGCACCACAAACACCTTGTCTCCATCGATCGTAAATTCATCCGGTGCGTACTTCTTAAAAAGCACCGTGTTCCCTACCTGTACATCCATCAGCGCACGATTCCCAGACGAAAGAATACGGCCAGGCCCCACGGCGAGAACGGTTCCTCGTTCCGGTTGATCCTTTGCGGCGTCGGGCACAAAAATCCCGGCTGCGGTTGTCTCCTGTTCTTGTATCGGTAAGATCACAATATGATCCCCTGTTGGGTGTATATTCATAGTCATTTCTTTTATGAATAAATTCGTGGCTATCTTACTGTTCCCTTACGTGATCGTCAATGTGAGCGTGCCTCCTCGCCCAAACGCAGAATAACGGCCAAACAGATCGCGAGTAAATACAAACCAGACGGCTGTGTCCAAAGATAATGATCGACGCACGCCAGTGCAAGTACGGTGATTCCAAGCGAGCAGGCCAAGAGAACACTCGTGTGGCGCCAATATCTTGGCAGATACCAGTTTGTCATTGCAATCAATCCGATCAACAACAAGAGGCCGAGAGCTCCAAGCTCAACCAACACAAGCCCAAACACATTGTGCGCAGGTTGATACGTCCATGCATGAAGTAGCGGTTGTCGTTCTTCCAATGCGAAAACCATATTCCCAATGCCGGCTCCCCCTACAAATGACGAGATATTTTGTGTCGCAAGCGTTCCTACATCTCCCCATTGATCCACGCGTTCTATCACGGACTGTGTTTCTAATCGATTCGTCACATCAAACCGCGTTAGAAGAATTGACCCAAGCGATACAACCATAATCGTCATCACGACAAGAGCGATCGTGACCGGTTTTTTGAGACGTTGTAAAAATAACCGATCGTTATTTATGCGCGATCCAATGAGCAATACAACTACTCCCAGCAACGCCGCCAACCAGGCACCACGCGAGGCCGTAAGTATCAATGCTCCCGCTATCACCACTGTGGCGCACCAAAGCAACGTTTCCGACATCTGCATCCGTGCGCGGCCAATCACCCCCAAAACCGCCACAAGTCCCACGGCCAAAAATCCTCCAAATATATTCGGGTGCGGGAAACTTCCATAGGCTCGCAACCACCGCCCCTGCGTCTGTTCAATAACCGCCGTGCCCAAAACAGCAGGATCCTGCGCCGCGATTCCAAGAAGTGTTGAGGCACCTATCGACTGTGTGGCAGATTGTATCCATCCAAATAGTGACGGCACCATCATACCCAACGCAATCCCCGCCAAAATAACATCCGGAGAAGCATCCCGATCCAGCACAATCGCCGTAAACAATCCCACCGCAAGCAACAAGTGTCCTGCGGCCACGATTGCAACACGCGGCTCCAAACTCCAAAAAATAGAACCAACACTCCATACAACCAACGCCCCAAAACATCCCAACGCAGCACGTCGCACAAACGAAAGATCCATCCACCGGCGGGTCTGCTGTACAACCACAGGAAGAACGACGGCAAGATATCCCACAAGCAGCACATCAAACACGTACACACTGAGCCGACCATACTGCGTCACCTCACTTTGCATCAACACATCCTGCACAATCCATCGCGTTTGCCACGGCAGTACAAGAAGGAATAAAAACAAGAGAACGTTACGGTAATAGTTCATAGGATTGGCATCGTTGATTCCACGCGTTTACAATTTGTCGACGTTGATCCGCGACATGAAACTTGAGCATTGTGTCGTTTACCACAACGTCTGTTGAGTGATTCATTTTGGTGCGGATCGCTTCGGGGAATCTGCGTTCTGACAGACGTTTTGCCAGTCCGTTCATGATGGACATCAGACCCGTTATCTGAACGATCCAATACACCCACTGACCCATTGCTTGACCATTCTTAACTCGACGATACCAGGCAACACGCACCGGCGTCGCGTTTGGAAGCGTCTCACGTGCCCAAGCGTTTGCCTCCCAAAACTCCGCAAACACCCCGTCGTCCACAAGCGGAACGAGTGACGTCAACCAATACGCCAAATAAGGATCGTCTGGATGAATGCGCAGTCGTGAAAGATCCAACCGTGTTTGGTCCACAAAAAACGTAAAATCAATTGGATGCTGTCTACGCACACCGGGTCGTGCTCGTCGTATCATCAGAGGAACCACGCACAAAAAACGTACAAACCAAACGCACCCTGAGCGCGTAATCACAAACAAATCAATATCACTTTCTGAACGCGTCGCCTCCCACGCAAGGGTATTGCCAACCGCCACTAAACGCACACCTGGAATGAGTGCCGCCCACCACGCCACACGACGTGCAATCCGCCACTTGATGTTTGCATCAGAAAATTGCGTTTGCTGTGTTGCAAATACGGCTTCCTCGCCCACCAAAACAACACGACCATTCTCTAGAGAAAGCAGTGACCGTTCGCACGCATACCGCACAGCCACAATCACCTCTCCAAGCGTCCATGACAGCGTTGGACAATACAACCAGCGCCAACAATCCGTGGGTGTCACGGCCTGTCCACGCAATGTAAAAAAGGCAACCGTGCGCAATATGTCGCGCAAGATTGCCTCCTGTGGTTGTCCCACAGTCAAAGACATACTAGTTGTTTTTGGCCTTTGATTTTTCCATTCCACGAAACACGTAGAACTGTTGAATCACACTTACAACACTTGATGTTAACCAGTACAGCGTCACACCACCCGGCAATGATGCACCAAAGACAATCGTCACCAGTGGCATGGTGTAGAGCATTGATTTGCTCATGGCAGCCGTCATAGACTCATCCTTTGCGCCTGGCTTCTTTGCCAGCTCTTTTGGTGGTCGATTAACCTGCAACTGACGTGCTTGCACATACTGCACCGCACCCGCCAAAATCGCGAGTGGGATGCTACGTGCATGCAGATCCATAAAACCAAACAACGTACTGTTAATCACCTCAGGTGCAGGAACAAACGCATACAAATTAGAAATAAATTCTGGATTTGTAATAGACTGTCGCAACACACTGTAGAGTGCTAGCAACACCGGCAGCTGAATCACCATGGGCAAGCAAGAAGAAAACGGGTTCACCTTTTCCTCTTTATAGAGCTCCATAAGTGCCTTTGCCTGGCCCTCTTTGTCGTCCTTGTACTGCTCTTTTACCTCTTCCACTTTGGGCTGTAACTCCTGCATCGCCTTTTGCGACGAAAGTGATTTGCCTGTAAACGGCCACAAAATCAACTTAATCAACACAGTAAGAACAACAATAGCGACACCAAGATCCTGCCCCGGAATCATCTCGTACAAAAAGACGAGTGCGTTATATATCGGTTGTGTAAGAATGAGAAAGAAAAGATTTCCCATACTACTCGGTAATCTCCTCGTGCGCTTCGTCTGACTCTTCCATCTCTACCGTTGGAAGCTCGTCCGCCTCAAGTCCCGCCTGTGCCTCCTCGGCCTCGTCGTCTGATTCATCCTCTAGGTCCGCTGTATCGTCGTTATCATCCGCAGCTTCTGCAAGCTCATCCAGGCTTTCCGTTAGGGTTGCTTGTTCTATTTCCTCAACAGCTTCTGCATCCACAACTTCCTCGGAGGCTCCCTCCGCGTCGGCTTCCACAACGGCAGGTTTGACAACCGCGATCGGCGTACGCACCGCTCCCTCACTCGATCCCTTTACCTCTCCACCTTCCTCGGCAACGTTAATGCGCCAATCCGTTAGTCGTGCAGCAAGGCGAACGTTTTGACCTCCACGACCAATCGCCAAGGACAATTGATCCGCTGCAACCGTCACCGTTGCCATTTTCTCGGACTCATCCAAGGTCACACCAGAAACTTTTGCGGGTGCGAGCGCATTCATGACAAACACACCGGGATCGGTATCAAATTCAATAATGTCTACTTTCTCGTTTCCAAGTTCCGCGATAATGGTCTGGATACGTGCGCCACGTTGTCCAATGCAGGCACCAATTGGATCCACACCTTCATCCTCACATGACACAGCTACCTTGGAACGAGACCCGGCCTCACGAGCAATAGATTCAATCTTCACGGTTCCATCGGCAATCTCGGGGATTTCCACTTTAAATAATTCCAACACAAGTTCTGGCGCCGTACGCGATACCAAAATTTCTGGTCCACGCACTCCAAGATCTACGGATCGCAAGAAGACTTTGATGCGCTCACCCGAGTTGTATCGCTCTCCGGGGATTTGATCGTCTGGGCGCATCACCGCGGTCCCACGACCAATGTCGACCAAAATCACACGTCCTTCACGACGCTGTACGGTCCCAATCAACACCTCACCTTCTTGATCTTTATACTCGTTGTAGAGTACCTCGCGCTCGGCTTCTCGGAGCTTCTGCGTAATCACCTGCTTGGCGGTCATGGCGGCCATGCGACCAAATTCACCAGGGACCTCCAACGGTTCTCGAATCACATCTCCAATTTGTGCATCGGGATTTTTTTGCTGCGCAACCGTTATCATGACCTCCGTTTTTGGATTGAACTTTGGCTCAGCATCTGCGTCCACTTCCTCTACCACCTCGCGTGGTTCGCGGCGTCCCTCTGGTACCTCGGGTTCCTCCACGAGCTCTGGGACCTCCTGATCTTCCACAACTGTTTTGACATCCCAAACCTTCACGCTTCCATCTTCCGTGTTAAATTGCGCTTCGATGTTTTGTAATTTGTGACCAAAGTCTTTTCTGAAAGCCGCCGAAAGGGCTGCCTCGATTGTTTCCATCACACTCTCATAGGAGAGTCCTTTTTCTTCGACGATTTGTCGAATGGCTTGTTCAATAGGTGAAGCCATAAAATTGTTTTGGTTAAGATTGTCTAAAAAATGAGCCCGGCCGCGGCCGAGTCATCTACATCGCTATACTAAGGGAATTCATTCGTGTTGTCAAGAGGTCGCTCGGAGTGGTGCAAAAATAAGTGACTCGGCAGGCCACGCCACTCTGCGTGCATTCGCACTCAGAAGACAGCTAGCCAGGAGTAAGCCTTGTACGTCTCTATCCGATTGTCCCTTTCTGTAAACACAATCCCTCGCTTCCTACATTGCCTGGACTCCTTCGTCGAATACACTCATCTTTAAACACAGTCGTTTTGAGAATACTCGTAAACTCGTATTTCAAAACACCATTGACGGCTGTACCCCATTGTGAAAAGCTAAAGCTGTTCCCTTACACATGTAGGAGAATAGGAGGCAGTATGTCGTGGGCAAATACCTGTCGCCCAATGGATAGTCAGTACGCGTTTGAGACAGTGCAGTCACAAGCAGGGTACCCCCGTCTCTACACGGGTCCTCAGCCAATTCGAGTGCAGATCACACTCCTGTCAGAACGTCTGGGCATAAGCCCGGAGCCTGCCATGAGCAACGTAGAACGCACCTGTCGCGCACCCCTGCCGGAAGGCGCCGAAGGATGGTTTGCAGTGCCCAGTCTGGCCGGACTCACAGGAGGTCCGCGTGGCAACGCACCCGAACGCTACCTACGCGGTATGCGACGCGTGGTTGGCGCTCTCTGCGCCTTTGGGTACAAGCGTACGAACCGGGTCCTGCTGGACGTTGCCATTAGCTACCGCACGGCGGAGTGTCTCGCGCACATCGCAGAGCAACAGGCCGGTGGCATTTGGGTCATCCCCGCCCAATTTGGAAAGCGGTTTGCCGGCGCTTCTGCGCAGCGTGCAAAGATGGTCTGCGCACCCGACGAGTTTCCTCTGGACATCATTTGCGTGGGTGCCATGCTCCTTGCGCATCCAACGCAGTTGCCAAGGCTTGGTGATCTGGGAATGATCTGTGGAGGGAACGACAACTCTCTTCTGAAGTCGCAACCGGCCACGCTCATGATTCTAGGAAGGAATCAAGCGCCGGAAATCCAGGTGATGCATGGCAGTGTCCATCACGCCTACCTGGGCGTTCCCACGGGGTTTGTGCCACAACTCAGCTGACTCCACACCCTTCCCATACGCCGTTCACTCTCTGTGAGCGGTCTCTTTTTTTAAAACAAAAAACTCCCGTAGGAGTTGATTGTGTTGTTTTACAGAGATGACACAGGCGGGATGTGGTCCTTAGACGTGTGAGAATAAGTTCCCCATCCCTCGTGCTCAGTGGCCTGCGGCCTTGAGCTTCCTATCTCCTTCCTCAAGGCGGCGGAGGATGTCCTCCGCTGCGCTCGTGTTGGGGGTGGGAGCCGGCTCCGGGGCGACCGTGGGGGTCAGCCCGGTGGAGGGGGCGGCGGCGACCTTGGCCTCCGAAGTCTTGAGGGCCTCGGCGAGGGCTGCCGTGAGCTCCCGGATCTTGTCCAGGAGCATCTCGCGACCCAGAACCGCCGTGTTCCCGGTCTCCTTGTCGGAGAGTCGAGCGGCGGTGAGCTCCTCGCGCAGGCTCTCGACCTGCTGGTCACGCGCCTCAAGGGCGCCCTCCAAAAGTTCGATCCGGTCGTAGGCCGCCGCAAGCATTCCGCTCGCGTCGTCGACGACCTGGATGGTCGACCCATCGTCGACCTGGCGAAACTCGATCACCACCGGAGGGGCGGAATGAGCCGTGGGGGTCGGCTCGGTGGAGCCGGGCAGGCTAGGCTTGGCGGGCCCGGAGGCGTCCGCCAGAACGCCCCGGGGGTTTCCCGGGGTGGTGATCTCGACCGTCGACGAGGTGGAAGAATCCTCGGCGGCCGTCGCCATCGAGGGCAGCAGTAGGAACGCCAACAAAAACACCTTCATGATCTCTCTCCTCCGGGCAACAGTTCTCTCTAAGAACCACCCGCCCGTGTCATCTCTTGTAAAGAACAACGCCAAAATATAGCAGAATAAGGCTTTTATGTCAAGGGTTGCTCGGGTTATGTTTAAAAAAGTGACTCGGAGGTAGAGACACGTCTTCGTGCCTTCGCACTCAGAAGACAGCTGGTCAGGAGTAAGTCTTGTACGTCTCTATCCGATTGTCACTTTTTCTAAACACAACCCTTCGCTCCTACATTACTAGATGATAAATGCTTGTTAGAGCGCGGAATCTCTTGATTGCAAAACCCTCATTGCGGCATTTGCTAAATACCTACAAAATGCTTAATTTCCTCGCTTTCTCCCCCCATAGTCACTGCAATCACATCCACGCGCCAGGGTTGCTCGCCATTCTCCAACAACCACGCCAGCGCCGCCCTCTCAATATGATGCACCTTTTGCGGCGTCACCGAATCCTCCGGGTACCCTGCCACATTGGATTGCCGCGTTTTTACCTCTACAAACACAATCTCCTTGCCCTGTTTTGCCACAATATCAATCTCACAGCCCGCTAAACGAACGTTGGTTTGCAAAACACGGTACCCCATTTTTTTGAGATACCGTGCCGCCATTAATTCACCTCGTTGTCCAACCTCCCGTCTCATTTTTTATGCTTCGGTTCAAAATACTTTTTGTCATCTTTTGTACTGTGGACCTGCGCGCGTGCCGCCGGAACGTCTTTGCGTACATAGCGAACAATCGCCAGAATCCACACGAGTATTGCAACCACGATCAACGGAAGCCAAAACCGTGCCGAAAGAAAAGGAATTTGCTGACCTGCCACAAACCAATACCAAAGACCAACGATTCCCATTACCACGAGCATCGATGCAAACTTCTTAGCAATCTCCACCTGAAAACGATCTTGCAGTTGTCGCCTACTCACCATCCGCACAAGCGATCCAACAATAATTAACGAAAGAAAAACAATAAAGTAGATACGCAGCGTTGTTGCGTTATAGAGAGGTATTGTTCCAAACCACCAAGCAAATGAGTAGACATCCATAGTTCTCTAGATTCTTCGACAGGTAAATCCATAATGATAATCGCCCGCGTCAAACGTCCCTTCGTACTGGAGAGCGTTTACCAAGCATAGTGATCGTGCCTCCTGCTCACTTAATCGGCGGCCTACATCGGGCCCCTGACGTGCGTCACCAAAGGGGTGCCAATCGACCACCATTAAAATGCCACCGGATTTTAGCAGACGAATGGCTTCTCGTACAACTTCTAGTCGATTTTCCAATAAAGAAAGGGCATCTACCAAAAAAACAGTATCAGCAATCTGATCCGTAAGAGGCACGCCACCCACACGTTCCAGGTGACCATGCACGACCTCAATGTTGCCCGCATGACCCAATTCACAGCGTCCTTTAATAGCCTGCAGGGCTGTTGGACGTAAATCAACCGCATAAACAATTCCCCGAGACCCCGCAAGGGAGGCCGCCGGAAAGGTCATGGTTCCCTGATGCCCTGCCAGAAAATCAACAACCGTGTGTCCGGATCGAATATTCCCGGCACGCGCAACGGTCATTGGCGAATAGAAACGTTGTTGCATTGCACCCTGCATATTATTTTCGTGTTGCCGGAATCACAAGACCCGTAATAAATGAGAGGATTTCCGTATGGAGCTGCACCATAATCCCAAATCCTACAAACATAATCACAATGCCGACGATTTTAATCAGCCCCTTTGTTCCACCCCACACGCCAAAATTTTGCTCGGCCCAATACGATTCACCACCAATCCATCCCACAACATCCTCCGCTTTCCAAATAGCAAAATACCCCAATGCAGACACAGCGCCGCCCAAAAGAATGCGTAATATCCAAGCCATAGTACGGAGAGTATAGCACGATTTCCTCTTTAAATCCGTGAACACAAAAACCGAGTACACGACTCGGTTTTCATTGAACCCCTGTGAATCCGGTCAGGAATCACACAAGATGGTGCGGACGAGAGGACATTTCACGTCGTCGCCTTGCTCCTCTCAATAGGGGCTTCCGCCCCTCTTGTCTTCGCTATGCTCAGTCACCCCCACCAAGTAAGGGGAAGGGTTTCCCCTTACCATCCCCTGGGTCCAAGTCCTCATCGTCCTTATAAAAAAAATCCCAGCAAGCTGAGATTTTTTTTTGGTGCGGACGAGAGGACTTGAACCTCCATCTCCCGAAAGAGACCAGCCCCTCAAGCTGGCGCGTCTACCGATTCCGCCACGTCCGCAGGCGATGAGAGTATGCCAGGTCTTGTCTTGCCTGTCAACGATCTTGACCAGCCAAACCGAGTATGGTACGTTTGCTCCGCAATTCACTTGCGCGCTTAGCTCAGTTGGTTAGAGCACCTCGTTTACACCGAGGGGGTCGAGGGTTCGAATCCCCCAGCGCGCACCAGCAAAAAACTCTCAGCTTGTCTGGGAGGTTTTTGTTGGTGTGCGCGTTGGAGAGAACAGGACCTGCGTCCTGTTCGACGGATTCGAACGGCCGGAGCCATGTTGCGCTGACAATGGTGAGAAGCGCAACGGCGAGGCCCGGACCTGAACCCGAATTTTCGGAAGAACATGAGAGGTGAAGGCGAATCCCCCAGCGCGCACCAGCAAAAAACTCTCAGCTTGTCTGGGAGGTTTTTGTTGGTGTGCGCGTTGGAGAGAACAGGACCTGCGGATAAAGGTGCCTGTCCCTTTTATCCACAGGAGTAGATAAATTCCCACTTCGCATGGAATACCACGTTAGAGACCGTGTCAGCGAAGGATTCAGACAATACAGGAGCGAGATGTGTTGCTTATAAATAATCCGTGTTGGGCGTCGACCCAATCTCTCGCATGTTTAGGCAATGTACCAGTATGTCGACGACTCCTTGCGGATCATTTAAAGCAATGCACCGAGCACAATTCTCAAAATACATGTGTTTGAAGGTGAAACAAAAAAAAGACCCTGGACCGCCAAGATCTTTTAAAACATCCGCTCGCGAGAAACAACCACGTTCAATGCCCCTTGCTCCGTAGTGACGTTAAATCGATCCCCTTCTATCTCAACCCCATCGGCCACCGCTTTTACAGACGTATCGTACAGCACTTCAAATGCCTCAAACGGGATGGTCGTAACCGCCGGAATAGACCGAAACCCTTTGCGTTTTTGTGTTGTAATCGTCACCTGTAATTTTCCATCTATCGGATTGGCAATGTCGGCCTCACCAGACGGTGCCTCCACAGACAGATTTAAAATCTCTAATTGGCCTGTCTTATTAGACACAAGATCATAGGCCTTTCCGTATCGAACTCGCGTAATAGCTTTTGGAAATCGCACACCTGTTAAAAACCGTTGACCGTTGATATTACCGACATCGAGTGACTCAATAATACGTTGAGAGAGCGTATCACAGGCTTGAACACCTTTTGGAACTCCTAAAATTCTGGCGAGCACATTTGGTTCTCCTACCGGAATAATGGCGAGCGTCGCCCCTGCATCTACAATCGTCGTTAGCACGCGATGCACCGTTTGATCGTTTCCAATCACCACAACAGTTTTAGCACCTGCCGCTACCTCTTTGCGAATTTGCTCATCAGGGTCTCTAAACAAGGCAAGGCGAACAATCTTTCCTTGCAACCCCAGGTCCGTAATACGATGTTCAATGGCGATCAATTCGCGTTCGTATTTTCGATCCTGCACTTCTGCATCGTAAATGTAGCAATACATTCCCTTTATTCACCGTCTTCCTCAACGGCCACGGACGCGCCGTTTGGCATCAGGATTTTCCCGTTGATCGTTGCGCCCGCTGCCACGCTTAGAACATGCGTTGTTAAATCACCTTCCAACACAGAAGAGGATGCTAGCTCTGCCTTTTCTTGCACGTGCACATTTCCCTTAATTCTCCCTGACAACATCAAATTATTGGCTGTGAGATCTGCGTCAATCACCGCCGTCACGCCCACAATCACGTTCCCAGATGCCGAAACGTTTCCGTGTACCATTCCCTCGATTGTCACGTCTCCATTACTGGTAAAATCTCCCTCTACTTTTACACCTTCTGCAATAATCGTTTCCCCTCCGACGCTTTTTCCTTTCATATTCATGATTGTTTTGTGTAAATACCCCTCCAACCTACATGTGATCTACAGGCGTTATGTGCATAATCGCCAACGTATTGGTCAACGTTATCAAGACCGCCTCACAAAGAGCAAGCCTACCGGCTGTGGATACATTATTCTCTGGATCCAAAATGCGCGTCGATGCGTAGTAACGAGAAAAGCTTTGAGCCAAATCAAACGCAAACTGCGGAACATCCGCCAGCGCCAAATACGTTGCACTTTCGCGCAAAACAATCGGGAAACGCGCCAAATGATCCACCACGTCCTCAGCCTCAGGAGAATCAATCACGGCCGCATCAAACGCGGGTTTCACGCCCGCTTTTTTCATCAGACTTTGAATACGTGAGGCCGTGTAGAGCAAGTATGGACCAGACACGCCTTCAAATGCGACCGCCTCGTCGATAGAAAAGACAATCTCCTTGTTTGGGTCCTGCTTAGCCATTGCATAGATCATCGCGGCATAACCAATAGCCGATGCCGTGTTGCGCACCTGCTTCTCAGACCACTCATTGTGTCTCTCACGAGTTTCTTTGAGCGCCGCGTCGCGCAATAAATCACGCAACTCCTCAAAACGAATAATGTTTCCCTTACGTGAGGACATCGCACCCTCTGGCAGCGTCACAAAATCATACGAGAGGTGCTCGTACGGGATATCACGTCCCATCAACTTCAGCGTGGCAAACAACTGTTGCATAGCAAGCGACTGACGTTTGTCGACCACAATGGCGCTACGGTCCAAATCATAATCCGAAGACTTTCGCTCGGCGAGCGCCAAATCTTTTGCGTTGTACAAATGCGTTCCATCGGTCTTCACAAGCAGACTCGCGCCTAACCCCTCCTCTTCCAAATCTACAATAATTGCCCCCTGACTCTCCACCGCAATCCCCTCAGCCTGCAACCGTTTTACAATACGTTTGGTGTCCTCTAACAAATCACTCTCGTAATATTGCACATCGATCGGAATCCCCATTTCCTTGAAAATCGCATAAATGGCATCGATCGACCACTGACGTGTAGTCTTCCAAAGCTTGGTCCAGTCTCCGCGTTTCTCCTCCAACTCACGTTGAATCTCGGAAATTTCTGCGCGTGCCTCCTCGTTTTCCTCCGCCGCATACGTAGCCTCCGTATACACACGTCCTAAAAAGTTGATCTCATCGCCCTTGGCTGGAACCTCATGCTCATGAAATTTTTGCATCGCCCACAAACACTTAGCCACGTTGTTACCAAGGTCGTTGATATAGCTGCAGGCAACCACGTCATGGCCCGTTGCGCGCAGGAGATTAATCGCCACATGTCCCACGACCATGTTACGAATATGCCCAATGTGCACCTCCTTATGCGTGTTAAAGTTAGCATACTCAATCATCACGCGACGTCCGTGCCCAATGGTCCATGTGCCGTAGTTTTCCTTCATCCTCAAAACTTGTTGCACAACCTGGTCGCCGTACTTGGCCATGTCGAACGTAAAGTTGACGTAGGGCCCGCGCGCCTCCACCTTTTGAATCACGCCCTTGGATCCAATCTTTGCGGCAAGCTCCGTGGCAATCTCCGATGGGTTACGCTTTAGCCCTTGCGCAAGGCTAAAACACGGAAACGCAACATCACCCAGCGTGCGCTGAGGTGGGAGTTCTAATTCTTCAAACGTTGGTGTGTACGTTTTGCCGATGGCGCCCTTGAGAGCCTTAAGCACCTCCAAACGCGCGGCAATATATGTGTACGATTGATCAGACATATTAGACGAGACGAACAAAATGACGCTTCCCTTTTTGTAACACTCCCACGCGTGCGATGGCGTCCGCATCAAACACGAGTTGACCATCTAACTTAACTGCACGTTGCGTAATCTGACGTCGTGCGTCAGACTTAGATGGACAGATCTTTGCCTCCTCCAACACATCCACATACGTCATCCCCTCACGCAATGTAAACGATGGCATCTCCTCTGGAATCGCTTTGTTGGTAAACACACTTGTAAAATGCGCGCGCGCTCTGTCTGCCGCCTCCGCATCGTTGTAAATCCGCACCAACTCCCACGCAAGCTGTGCCTTGGCTGCACGCGGATCGTCTGCTAACTCGCGTTTGATTTCATTGATACGTGCGAGTTCCACATCCGTGCACATGGTAAACGTTGGCCAGATGACATCGTCCGGTAACGTCATCACCTTACCAAACAAATCCTCGGGAGCCAGATCAATATTGATTGCGTTACCTTCTGATTTTCCGATCTTGCGACCAGATGCATCTGCCAACAACGGACGTGTGAGCACACCTTTCTCTTTGGCGTTGAGGCGTTTTTGCAAGGTACGTCCTGCCAACATATTGAATGTTTGATCCGTTCCGCCTACCTCCAAATCCACATCCATTGCCACCGAGTCATACCCTTGCATCAGTGGATACAAAAATTCATGGAGTCCGATTGGCAGTCCTTCCTTCATCCGCTTCTCAAACATATCCCGCTCCAACATCTGTTGAACGGTGAAGTTGGATGATAATTTGATCACATCGGAGAGATCCATCTTGGCCAGCCACTCGTGGTTGTATTTGATGGTGATGGGATTCTCCGGGAAATCAAAAATGGCTTTTGTCTTTTGGGCAAAGCCTTTTGCGTTACGTTTTGTCTCCTCGAGCGTAAGTGCCTTGCGCGCGTCTGCCTTACCTGTTGGATCGCCAAGCGTTGCCGTAAACGTTCCCATGAGCAAAATCACCTCGTGCCCCAATCGTTGAAACTCGCGCATCTTCCACAGTTGCACCGTGTGACCAATATGCACGTCCGTCGTCGTTGGATCCCACCCCAAATACAAACGCAAACGCTTACCGCTCATAAGTTGCTTCTTAAGCCAATCGGCGTCTGGGTAAACAGAATCCACGCCGCGCGAAAGCACTTCGTGAATCTTGTCGGGGTCTGTTATTATTTTGTGTTTTTTAAACATAAAAAGAGAGTGATAATCAAGAGAACGCTTCCAATTGCTGCTGTAGAGCGTCTCGTCGCGCGGTTGCCTCAGCAAGTTTTTCTTGCTCTTTTTGCACGGCTTCCGCGGGTGCATTATCAACGAATCCTTGATTGTTGAGTTTGGCACCGACGCTCTTGGTATAGGCTTCAACCGAGGCTAATTCCGCTTGTAATCGCGTTTTCTCGGCAGCAAGATCAATCACGCCCGCGAGTGGGATGTAGATTGTGTGGCCGCCTGCGACAAGAGAAACAGACCCCTCAGGCCGCTCCACGCCTGCACGCAACGTTAGCGTACCCACGCGACCCAGTCGCTTAATGATCTCCACCGTCGCTGTCATTGCGTCCACCGTCTCACCTGTTACAATCGCGTCCACGGTCTTTACAGGATCAATCTTGTAACTCGCACGCGTTGCACGAATCGCCGTCACGATCTCTTTTGCATTCTCAAAATTCACCACGGCAGGTGATTTGGTATCTGTCGAGACAATCTCTGGCCAGTCTTCAATAAGAAGCATCTTGTCCGATCCAAATTCCTCCCACAATCGTGTGGTGACAAACGGCATGTAGGGATGCCACATTTTTAAGAGGCATTGCAACACATAGAGCAGCATATCCTCCGTACTCTCTTTAAGCGCCGGGTCTTGCAGTTGAACCTTGGCCACCTCCACATACCAGTCGGCAAAATCGCTCCAGGTAACATCTCGTAATCGTTCCGCAGCAAGCGACAATTGAAAGTTTGGCTCACCAATCATAAATGGGATACCTGCGATCAACCGATTGAGTTCCCAAAGAATCCACGCATCTGCATCTGTAACAGGCGCGGGCGCTGAATCAATTTTGTGCACATCGCTCACCGACATGAACACAAAACGTGCAATGTTCCATAGCTTATTCACAAAGTTGCGGAAGCCGGCAATCTTCTCCTCGGAAAGTTTTACGTCATTCCCCGGAGTCGACCCCACCACAAGACTCAACCGTGTGGCATCGGCACCATACGTTTCCTTCATGGTCAGCGGATCAATGATGTTGTCCAATGACTTACTCATCTTGCGGCCTTGATCGTCTCGCACCATCCCGTGTAGATACGCATATCTAAACGGAACCTCGCCGAGCGCATACGTGGACATAAGAATCATGCGCGCCACCCAGAAGAACAAAATATCTCGGCCCGTCTCCAACAGGGTTGTTGGGTGATACATCTGTACATCAGGCGCGTCCGCATTGGGCCAGCCGAGTGTGGAGAACGTCCACATGCCCGCGGAAAACCAGGTGTCGAGCGTGTCCTCATCCTGTATCCAACCTTCGCCTTCTGGCGCGTCAACTCCCACAAAAACATCTTCTCCCCTATACCAAGCCGGCACACGATGTCCGTACCAAAGCTGGCGTGAAATACACCAAGGGCGCAGATTGTTAATCCAATGAAAATACGTTTTCTCAAACGATTCTGGGACAATCTTTACCTCCTTCGTCTCCACCACGTGCTGCATGAGCGATTTAAGCGTCACCTTTTCCCCATCATTTAACGCCGAGATTGGGTGATGTTTAGACTGTTTAAACGCAAACTCTTTCTCCACATCCACAAACCATTGAAGTTTTGGAAGAGGCTCAATAACGGCACCAGTGCGTTCTGCCGTGGCAATCATCTGCGTCGTCTCCTCCTCAGCCTCCAACAATCCTTCATCCTTTAACCACGCCACAATATTCTCACGCGCCTCTAACACAGGAAGACCTGCAACCAACGTGCCAGCCACCTCGGTCATGTTCGCCTGCTCATCAATCACCTGAATCATTTCCAGATTGTGACGTTTTGCCATGCCCTCGTCGATCACACTATGTGCCGGCGTCACACCAAGCGCTCCCGTTCCAAATGTTGGATCTACTTCTTCGTCTGCAATAATTTTGATCTTCAATTCCGCGCCGGCGAACAAAACATTGAACGTTTTTCCAACAAACGTTTTGTATCGTTCATCACTTGGATGCACCGCCACCGCCGTGTCTCCCACTTTTGTCTCGGGCCGTGTGGTTGCAATCGTAATCGGAAAATCTTTGCTGTACTTGAATGTGTAGAGTTTTCCTGCACGTTCCTTGGACACCAACTCGTCGTCTGAGATCACCGTCTGCCCCACCGGGTCCCAGTTGATCACACGGTACCCGCGATAAATGAGCCCATCGTCGTACATTTTTTTAAACATGGTTCGCACGGCTAGGTTCCGCGGCTCGTCCAACGTAAACGCCTCACGCGTCCAATCGATGCTGCAACCCATGCTGCGAACCTGGTGTTGGATGGTTGCGCGACTCTCCTCCACAAACGCATCCACGCGACCTAAAAATACTTCGCGACCCAAATCAAAACGTGTCTTCCCTTCTTCCTTCATTAACAATTTTTCCACCTTTACCTGTGTGGCGATCGCCGCGTGATCTGTCCCTGGCACCCACAAGGTTTTCTTTCCCTGCATACGTGCAAACCGCACCAAAATATCTTGAATCGCCAACATCACGGCGTGCCCCATGTGGAGCGTTCCTGTGGCGTTGGGCGGTGGCAAGACCATAGAAAAAACCTCCGTTCTATTACCTGGGAGGTTTTCTGGGGAATATAAACCGCTTTCGCGTTCTTTTAAGGCGATCTCATCTTCCTGTTTTGATGGCTCGTAGGCCTTTGGGAGCTCTGGCATATCCACTATTTCTCTAGGTTTAGCCTCCCAAATGTACCTTTCTCAGGCAAAAATCGCAAGGACCGAGATACACAATCATTCTTTTTCCCGCGCACGAATCTTTTTGATCGAATATCCGGTAAAGGAAAAAATGATTCCCCACACGATCGGCACAATGGTGATCGCCAAAAAGGCACCAACAACAATAAATAGAGACCATTCATCGTGACCCAAAACATGCCAGCTGTATTCAATCTCCGTCGTATTAGCAAGATAGCCGGCCGACCACACGAATGGAACCAGCGGCCACAAAAAAACAACGAACATCACCGTCCAAACAACGTCAAAAAAACCGCGAGTGCTTCCACCAAAGAAAAATAGAAGATCACTTCCAATTTTGAGCCACAACAAGAGCAATCCGACGAGCGCAAACACGTGCCCGTTTGTATAAAACGTTGATTGCAGCCATTTCCATGTTCGCGTTGAAACAAAACGGAGAACATAGACATACCATACGATCGCACCAATCGTCGCCAGTATCGTAGACAAAATAAAGAGTCCACGCTTATCCTCCGTAATAAAATAAGCAATCTTTGCGTGTGACAAAACAATAGCCAAAAGGCCAAAGACCCACGCCCATGTACGCAGCACCGGTTTTGAAAAAAAGCGAATCACCATCTTCATATTACACGCGGAATTTTTTTATCCGTTCCTTCATGGATTCTATCACTACCTTCTCCGCCTCAACAATCGTTTTGTTCATAAAACAAATACGCGCGAGTTCTCTGGTACCGGTAGGCTTAAACGGAAGCGCTAACTCCACGCTATCCATGCCACGGTGGGTGGAGATAAGACCACAAATGTGTTTTTGATAATCCTCGTACAGCAAGACAACGACTTCTGCCATAGGCGCATTCTTAATAAGCTCCTCAATCACGTCCGGCAAGTCCTCTTCACGCGCACCGGCATGGATAAAATCTTGCTGCGACAACACGCTCCACACAAGCCGCGTCGGCTCGTCGTTTTTGAGTCTCGCCAACGCGCGTCCCCACAATCGTAAGGTCTCCACTGATCGCGTTCTGTAAAGATTGTCGACAATCTCCTCGCGTCTTGCTCCTTGTCGCAACAGGGCGCTTGCACGTTTGAGCGTCTTTGGCGTGACCGTGGCTGTTTTAAAACTCTGCGTTTTGGCAATCATTCCCGTGAGCAACATCGTCGCCAAATCCTCTGTCATGGCGATACTTGGCCACTCGTCAATTTGGGTAAGCAGCACCTCGGCCGAACTGGTTGCCGTTAAATCTACCACGTTCACCTGACCAAAATGTTCATTCGCCGCGACATGGTCGATGTTAATCATCGGTGTCTCATAAAAAAATTCACTGTGTTTGGTATAGAGCTCGCCTAGTCCGTCCAACGAGGCAGCGCCGACAACTAAAATCAAATCGTATCGGAAGGTGCTTGTGTGCGTCTTGATGTCTGCCTCAGACCAGATGCCGTCTTTTGGTGTAAGGAAGATTTGTAATTCGTGATCTTCTACGTTGTAGGATAATTCATCGAGTGGAGCCTTGGACAAATCCACCGACACCACAAACTTGCGCAACTGCCCAAACGTTGGACGCACGCGTTCTAGTATGTGGAGAAAATCAAGCGTTTTGGGCGCCGGACCGTCTGCCGCCACAATGTCCGAGACCTTTCCGAGTTGATTGAGAATCTGCTGACACGCAAACCCCGTGACATACCCATCCACGCCCGATCCTTGTGCTAACACAATCACCGGCCGCTGAGCCCGTTTCATGAGTTCTAAGGTTTGTTCGTTTCGTGGAAGTGCCATGTTTCACTATAGATACTAGCTTCCATCTCTCTCCCCGCCAGATCGCACTCTGGGATTCTTCGCCGTCGTGCGGTACGCCTATCCGTTCTCTACAGGCATAAATGCCTTTGTATCGATCGTTTTTGACGAAGAGAGCACTATACCCTGCCCGCCGACGAGCGTCAATGGTGAGAGTGGGGCAAACAGCGCGGCGCAGATCATAGTCCGAGAGCGCGAGCTCACCTACATGACCTATAGGATGCGGATAGAAGACCTCGCGATCTGCGCCGCGCTGTTGGACGTGACTCCGGAGTTCCTGCAGATGCAGGCCGTACTGCTGCTCAACAAGCTCAAGACGTCCGACTCCGACCAGGCCTGACTAACAACGAGTTCCCGTCCCCTTCTCCCTGCGCTGGCCATCTGCCGGCGTGGAGGTACATTTTTTAAACAAAAAAAATAACGAGCCTTGCTCGGTATTTCTAAATGGTGGGCCACATCGTTCGCGAACGACGTGGTGGGCGTACCCGGACTCGAACCGGAGACCTCCACAATGTCAATGTGGCGCTCTAACCAACTGAGCTATACGCCCCTGTATTCTGCTCTTGTATCCGCGTGGATCGACCGCAAGGTATCACGCAAAATTATTCCGGTCAATCTCTTTATTACTCTCCCTTATCTGTTACACGGTCGTACCAGGTTTTTTCTTGACTGCGGGAAAACAACATAATAATCCAACCCCCGATAAACAACACCACAAACCCGGCCATAAGCCCCAGCAAGATCCCAACAAAGCCGAGCCCTCCCATAACCACAATCGCTTCACTTAATGATGACGATTGTGGGATATTCCCTGTTGCCGCCGATGCCCACAAAATTCCCAATTTTGCTGCCTGGTAGGCAATGAACGCCGAGAAGATAGAATAGAGACAACTAAACCGCACGCGCTTCATTTTACCCGGCCGCACAAGACTGATAATGGCAAACACCACGCCCCCAAAAATCCAATACACCAAAAACCAGAGGACAGTTAGTGACACTAAGAATGTTCCAAGTTCGGCGGTCATGTGGAGACAAGTATAGCAGATAATCCATCAAACAAGACAAAAATTACTCCACACCTTGAAAAATTGTCCAATATGCGCTAGATTCAAGCCCATGGGCCCGTAGCTCAACGGTTAGAGCACAGAGCTTATACCTCTGTGGTTGCAGGTTCGATTCCTGCCGGGCCTACCACCCCACTTGGCACGTTATGCCTTGTTTGGGGCAAGTACCCACTTAGAATCCCAATAATCTGTCGCTGGTATGGAATCACATGTTGGACAATTTACCATCGACGCCATCGACAAAGATGCCCGCTTGGACGTTTTTTTGGCACGCGTCGGCGAAACCTCTCGTGCAAAGGTACAAAAATACATTAAACAGTCTGGTGTAGAAATCAATGAGGATACCACCTACGTTCCCCACGAGTTTTTACAGGTGGGCGATGTGGTGGAGGTTGCCGACATGCGCTTTCCATACGAAAAAGATGAGACCGTTACCGATGCGGACCCAATGGAAAAAAAGGGTACCCTGCCAACGCTTAACATTCTCTTTGAAAACGACGACGTCATTGTGCTCAACAAGGCCGCCGGCGTACTGGTTCACCCTACACCTTCCTCCAACGAGTACTCACTTATGGACGCGCTTGTGGACTATGTGCCAGCAATGGCCACAGTGGGAGATAAACCCGAGGAGCGTGCAGGAATCGTGCATCGATTGGACCGTATGACCTCTGGCGTTATGATCGCTGCAAAAAATCAAGAGGCGTTCTTAGATCTCAAACACAAGTTTCAAAAACGGTTTGTTTACAAAAAATATCGTGCGCTTGTTGCCGGATCACTTCAAAAGGATTACGACACCGTGCTGTTTAAAATCATACGCTCCAAATCCGCCGGACGTATGGTGGCACGACCTGAGTCACAAGAAGGTAAAGATGCCAGCACCGACTACGAGGTAATTCAACGTTACGCCAATGCAACGGAGGTCGATGTCGATTTACACACCGGGCGTACCCACCAAATCCGCGCGCACTTTCATGCGCTTGGAAACCCTGTGGTCGGCGATCCGCTCTATGTGATTAAGAGCGTCAAACAAATTCCCTTCCCACGTTTGTGGCTCCACGCATATCAACTCACGCTCGCACTCCCCGGAGAGACCGAGGCACGCACGTTCGACGCACCCATCCCGCCCGAGCTTACCGAACTCACGGATCGACTTCACAAAATCTAACGCGCTATGATCATCACTCTCTCCGGATACCCAGGGTCCGGAAAATCCACCGTCGGAAAACTCTTGAGCGGTAAGCTTGGCTACAAGCGCTACTCAATGGGAGATTTTCAACGAACACTCGCGGAACAGAATGGCATGACACTCAACGAATGGAACGCCGAGGAAGAGCAGGAGGACGCGCACGATCGCATGGTAGAGGGGTATCAAACCAACCTCGGAAAAACGGAAGATAACTTTATTGTTGACGGACGACTTTCCTGGTATGCCATCCCACAATCATTCAAAGTGTTCCTCGGTGTAGACCCAGCTGAGGGAGCAAAACGCATCTTTGCCCACGCCAGTACGGGAGCCAGACCAAACGAGGTTCCCTACAAAAACGTAGAAGAAGCCCAGGAACTTGCTCGCCTACGGGTAGCGTCGGAAAACAAGCGTTTTAAAGAGTATTATGACGTAACCTACGATAATCCGGCCAATTTTGACCTGATTATCGACACTACGCACACGGCGCCAGAGGAGGTAGCACAGCAGATTATTGACAAAATGGGCACGATAGCGTAGATTAACGCCACATCGAAATATCTATATGAGCGACGAATCAAACAAGACAGAGGATCAAGTAGCCCCAGAGGAGGCGGTAGAGGAAACTCCAACAGAGGAAGCAGCAACACCTGCAGAGGAAGTTGCAAAGGCACCCGTTGAGGAAGCGGTAGAACCCGAGGTAGAGGTGGTCACCATGCCACATCGTGATCTTAAGCCAGGAATGGTGATCCGTGTTCACGAGATCATTAAGGACACCAACGCAAAGGGAGAGGAGCGACAGCGCGTACAGGTGTTTGAAGGAACACTCCTTGGATTAAACGGATCCGGAATCACTCGTACGATGACCGTGCGTAAGGTGACAGGCGAGATCGGCGTGGAGAAGATCTACCCGCTTTCCTCCCCACACGTGGAGAAAGTCGAGATTGTCAAAACACTTCGCGTTCGCCGTGCAAAGCTCTGGTTCTTGCGCAAGGGCAAGACCAAGCGTCGCATGAAGGAAGTCAAATAAAAATGGAGCCCGCGCCAGAGATGGTGCGGGTTTTTTGTTGGCGACTACGAGATCAAGGGGACGATCAACGCGCCAAAGATGATGGCAAAGAGCAGCAAGACGGCAACAAGACCTAGTCGCACCGCCATACTCCCCCAGGCGGTTGTACTCTCGTCGTCTTGTCTCTGGAGTGCCTCGGTCGGGCGTTCACAGGATCGCCGATCGTGCGACATGGCAGCACTCACGCCAGCAGCCGAGCGATCGTCATCAGAGTCGCGCTCGCGAGCAGAAACACCACAATTGGCCCGCCCACCATCCATGCGGCGGCCTCCATCAACTCACGGAAGCTCTCCCAGGACTGGCGTTCTTCTGCGGTCATCTCACCCTGTGGTTGCTTGTGCATGTGCACCTCCTTCCGCTTCTTTCTATCGTGATCCCGGTGTGTTGTCAATGAATCAAAAAACACCCACGTGCGCGGGTGTTTTTGTAACGATCTATCGAACGTACTGCTCCACTGATTCAATGGCACTCGGACGCTCAACATATTGATTCATAACCGTTGGATCCACTACCACGATCTGCTGCCACCAACGCTCGCCAAAAATCGCTAACGCCACGGCTTCATTGGCAATCCGTTGTTTGTGCCAATCATCCCACAGCACCATCACATGTTTGCTCGTGGCCGTCTTGATCAATGTCCCTGGCTTCATCTGCAGGTATCCGGCATTGGTATTGCTATTCAACACCGCGGCACCGATGGTCTGGACTCCGTCAAACGTAGACGCCCAAGTAAAGTAGGTTTGTTCATTTGGAACAATCCAGCGCTTCCCGTCCTGCACCAGGTAGACAGTGGAGCTTGTCGCTGTCTTATAAAACGTGGGTTGTGCGATAGATCCAATCGCCGCCGGTCGCACAATTGCACGTCGCAATACACCATCAAATCCTACCCACATCACCTCTGTTTCACTAACGAGATACGCACGCGATCCTGTTCCTACCACGGCAGACACGGTCTCATCACGCGCGTTGGTCGTGTTCCAATGAATCGTCCCAGCACCATCGATATAGATGAATGAAGCACCTAGGACCTCCAAATCCATCGCACCCGCAAAAGCATGTTTGGACGCACCCGTTTGTGCCTCGAGCTCGTTCACGAAACGAGAAACGGTTGATCCGCTTGTAGGAGACATGTATGTGGTTGTTGTCGCCGCCGTAACCAATCCATCATCAATCCACAGTCCTGTTGAATCTGCAGCACCTAAGATTGTCGTAACACCTCCGTGTCGCACCTTGATCTGTGTTCCACCTGTTGCATCTTCTCCCACAAAATACAGCATCTCCCCCGCCGTAATCACCAATGCCTCCTGCGAGCCCGTCCCCTCTACCCAATGGAGGCGTTCTCCCAAATCTGTAAGTGTACCCGTAGAAATGGTATAGCGCATCAATGTTTGATAGCGGAAAAATTCAATTGTATCGGCATCCACAAAATGGACTCCCACCAGGTGTCCATCGATCGTGTAGCTTCCCTCAACGGCAACACTCTGTGGTTTCGGAAATGTTCCTCGTTCAACCGTACGTTGATGATACCAAAGCTCCTGATCTCCGCTTGGAAACGTCAGTCGCGTTAAAATACGGCCTTGCGCATCCACATCCTGAATCTCCTCAAGCGACTTACGCCACTGCTGATTCATCACCAACGTCTCACTAAAGTTCTCGTTCGATTGGCTTTCTCGAATCATCACCGGCACAATCCCGGGTGCGAGCTCCTGCAATCCGTACACTTCAAAATACAGCTTCCCATTTGCTGCGCGCACGCGCGCCTCAGACGTATCACCCAAAAACACATCACGCGCCAACGTAGAGACCGATGCCGTTTCCAGATTCAACTCCTGCACATTAAATCGTGCACTGCTCTTACCCCTCTGGGTCCAGAGTACGCGTCCATGACTATCCAATACACGTTCCGACTCCAATGCGGACACGGGAATCTCCGACACCACTTTGAGTTGGCCATCGCGCATTACAGCGACATCGCGTGTTGGGCAGTCGATATTCGCACAGCCTGTTGGGTACATAATCGCAACCAAAACCCCCTGAATCCGCTGAAGTCGGTCCAGAGACTGCGGCAACTGTACGCGCGCTACAGACAACGCTTGCGAGCTTTGCTCCACCGTTGTGGTAAACGGTTGCCACACGACATCCGCAACGCGTCCCTGCATGACAGACGGTACGAGTAATAACGCACACAAACTCATAAAGGCGACACCTGTAAAAACCTTGAGACACTTTGTCATATTCGTTATGTTCACAATTCGTATCCACTTATTGCCTCCTTGTGTATAAAACAGTGTCACCAAAACCCAAGTCTGTCAAGAAAAAAGAAGCTTTAGAGCTCCTTCTTTTTCTTGGCCGCTACAGATTTTTTAACGGCCGCTTTGGCCCTCTTGGGTTTTGCAACACCAATTGGTTTTTGATCTCCTCGCGTCTTAATGAGTTCCTTAAGGTACTTTCCCGTAAGACTTTCTTTGACCTTCATAATGTCTTCCGGCGTTCCCTCGGCCACAAGTAAACCTCCACGCGTCCCGCCCTCCGGTCCCATATCAATCACATAATCGGCCGCACGCACCACATCCAAGTCATGCTCAATAATCAATACCGTGTTTCCTTTATCAACAAGTTGATTCAACACACCAAGCAGTCGATTAATATCATCAAAGTGTAATCCCGTCGTTGGCTCATCCAAGATGTACAGCGTCTTCCCGGTCGCCCGACGAGATAATTCCGTGGCTAGCTTGACGCGCTGTGCCTCACCTCCCGAGAGTGTTGTGGCACTTTGCCCGAGCTTGACGTATCCAAGACCCACCTCATGCAGGACTGTGAGCTTGTCGTAAATCGCAGGGATCGCCGTAAAGAATCGACGCGCCTCCTCCACGGTCATGTTGAGCACGTCAGAGATCGTCTCACCTTTGTAATGAATCTCCAGCGCCTCGGCATTATAACGCTTTCCATGACACTCCGGACAATCCATGTACACGTCTGGCATAAACTGCATCTCAATGCGTTTCACACCATCTCCGCCACACGTCTCACATCGTCCACCTCCCTTAACGTTAAAGCTAAATTTTCCGGCATCGTATCCGCGCATCTTTGCCTCTGGTACGCTCGCATAGACATCACGAATCGTGGTAAATACGCCCGTATATGTAGCAGGGTTAGAGCGTGGCGTACGACCAATTGGTGATTGATCTACCGTTACCACCTTGTCAATATTTTCCACACCCTTAATCGATTTATGCTCAGCGGGATACGCCTTGGCACGATAAAAATGTTTGGACAACGCACGTCCCAAGATATCCAAAATCAACGTGGATTTTCCCGATCCCGACACACCCGTCACACACACCAACGCACCAAGCGGAATGGACACATCCACATCTTGCAGGTTGTTTGCCGTTGCACCTTGAATGCGAATATTCTTTTTACTCAGAGCTCGACGTTTTGCGGGCATAGTGATGCAACGCGCGCCACTCATGTACTGGCCCGTTAACGACTCCGGACATTTTTCTAAATCACCCACCGTTCCCACCGCAATTACTTCTCCTCCATAGACGCCCGCGCCTGGTCCAATGTCAATCACATGATCCGCCGCGCGCATCATAGCCTCGTCGTGCTCCACCACAATCACGGTGTTGCCGGCATCACGCAAGCGCTTCATGGTATCGATCAACTTATCATTGTCACGTTGATGGAGCCCAATGGAAGGCTCATCCAAAATATAAATTACGCCGGTGAGGTCGGTTCCAAGCTGTGTAGCTAATCGCACGCGCTGGCTCTCTCCGCCAGACAATGTAACTGCAGATCGATCAAGCGTCAGGTACGACAATCCCACGTTAATCAAATCCTCCAAGCGCTTAAGCACCTCGCGTTTAACATTAGTAATCACTTTTTGCTCCAACTCGGTCAACGCACTGCCACCCTCGCGTGTTTGCACATCCACCTGCACAAACCATTCCAACAACTCATCCAAAGGAATACGCACCAACGCGTCAATCGTTTTTCCGGCAACGGTGACCGCAAGACTAATAGCATTCAATCGCTTTCCATCACACTCTGGGCAAATCATGGAACGCATATAGGTTTCCAATTCCTTGCGCACGTATTCAGAATCTGTCTCGCGATATTTGGATTCCAACATACCCAGCACACCAGGGAATATCATGGTTTTCCCTTGCACCGTGTAGGTTTCTCCAGCCGATCCCTTAAGAATCAACCGTAATTTTGATTCAGACAATTTGTTGAGGGGCGTATGTACATCAAACTTATACTTGGCACCAACCGCTTCTAACAGGGCTAAGTAGGATGTGGAGTTTCCTGCAATACGGCTCCAAGGTTTTACCGCACCTTCTGCAAGCGTTAAACGCTTATTTGGAATCACCAAATCTGACTCCAAAACAAGTTTTACCCCAAGACCCATACATTCAGGACAGGCTCCGTGGGGTGAGTTAAAGCTAAACATATTTGGCTCCAACGTTGGGATAGAGATCCCGGACGCCGCACAGAACATTCCTTCACTCAACGTCACATCTTCCCCGGTATCGTCTCGCATCAGGAGCATGACACCGTTTCCAAGGTCCAGGGTCTTTTTAATTGTTTCCAAAACCGTCGCGCGATCCAACTCTTGGCCTTGCGAGTAACGTTCTACCACCACATCTATGTCGTGCACCTTCTTTTTATCCTTGCGCATGTCCGTCAGCTCCTCGATATCCATCAGGAGCCCATCATAACGTGCACTCTTATAACCTGCTGCCTCCGCCGCGACAATGGCCTGCTTATGCTCTCCCCGTTGCTGCTTGACCACAGGTGCCAACACAAACGCATCCGTCTCTGCAACGGCTGCCACGATTGTTGCAAGCATTTGATCTGGCGTCTGCTCCGTGACAGGTTCTCCCGTCTCAGGACAATGCGCCTGGCCTGCACGCGCGTACAAGACACGCAGGGAATCATAAATTTCCGTCACGGTTCCAACGGTTGAACGTGGATTAGTAGAGGCGGTTTTTTGATCAATCGCAATCGTCGGCGACAAACCGCTCATCTCATCCACATCGGGTTTATCCTGCATTTCCAAAAACTGGCGTGCGTACGAAGAAAGACTTTCCATGTAACGGCGCTGTCCCTCTGCATAAATCGTGTCAAATGCGAGCGAGGATTTACCGGAACCAGAAAGTCCTGTGATGACCGTGAATTTTCCCTTTGGAATCTCGACATTCACGTTTTTAAGGTTGTGTACGCGTGCGCCGCGAACGCGGATAACATCTTGCATAGCGATACGGTTATGTCCCAACAAAAATGGTTCAGACAGAAAGTGCTGCGAGGCTACCATGCATTTTGACAACGGTCAAGTGTCTCGCTCTCAGGTCAAAATCAGAAAAAAAGACGGTTGTCAAGTTATGAGGGTTTTGGGAGACGTTTTAAAAACACAACGCCGCGATCTGGAGACCGAAGCGTTGTTCTTCGGGCCCAGATCGCGGCTCAGGAGCGCTCGCACGCCCTCTCCGCCAGTCTCGCTCTTGCCTCGCGGATAAGCGGATGGTTCTCGGGCATGCGCATGGACATGCCCAGCTTGGCGAGCGTACTGAAGAACTCGTTCGCCGATCCAATGCCCACCTGTTTCAGTCCAAGCACGTCCTCTCGCGTGCGATGCACCAACACCTCCCAGAAGTACTCGTAGTTGTCCCTCTGCCCTGGAGTTCGATACCTCTCTGCCTGAGTTCGGTAGAACAGTCCCGGCAGATGCTTGAGAATCCGCGTGCGGTAACCGTTCATCTTCTGCCAGCCAAGCAGGTCCTGCATGAGCCCCTCACCCGGCTGACGCGCCACGAGAAGCGCAATGGCCATCGCCTCTAGTTCCTCCTGGCTGAACTCACCTTCACCCTGGGCCCGCGGCGGGATCACGGTGTAGCCGTGATCCTGCAGCAACTTGACGTGAAACGCCAGTTGCTCAGCTGTTCTCCGAGTCATCCTCGCCTCCTTCTCTCACTCCGCGTGAGTGTACGCATTCAATCATAAAAGTGCCTTTCTGTCAATACTCGATCATGTGCAGTGAAAAAATCAGATCAAACTACCTCTATGCGCTCAATACGCACATTCTCCTTCATACTCATACAAAATCTGCTATACTCTAAGAACTATGCGATTAGAAGGAGGTGTTCCAAACAACATTCTAAACGACGCTCAAGAACCCGTCGTACAACAACCCACTCAACGCCCAAGAAGCGTGGCGGCACTTGTGGGAGGTGGACTGTTGCTTGTGGTTTTTTTGATCTTTGTCTGGCGCATCGTCTTTTTTTACGTTGGCATCGTGCGCGGCACGGCTGATATTCCCACGAGTTTTGTTCAATCACTCACCGTGGATTCCTCACTTGGGGCACCGATTGGGATTGACTCCGTTGATGCACTTACCCTCGCCACCTTAGACGATCCCAACCTTGGCGCACCCGCAAACAAAGCACTCTTAACCATAGTAGAATTCGCCGATTTTGGGTGCCCCTACTCACGAGAGGCAAGTTATATTGTACGAGCGATTGCAAATCACACGAATCTTGTGCGCTATGTGTACCGTGATTTTCCAATCGTGAGCCTCCACCCGGGTGCGGATCTTGCTGCCGAGGCCGGAGAATGCGCACAAGAACAAAATCGCTTCTTTGATTATCACGACAAGGTCTATATCAACCAGTCAGATCTCTCGCAGGACAGTCTTGAACGCTATGCGCAGGAACTTGGACTCGATACAACCCTCTTTAACACGTGTCTCGAGAGTCACCGCTATTCCCCAGAGGTCGAAGAAGACCGTCAGGCAGGAATCAAAGCTGGTGTCCGTGGAACGCCAACGTTTTTCCTTAACGGCGCCCCCATTGAGGGAGCCATCCCTGAATCGGTCTTTTTACAGCTCCTCAATCGGTTCATTGAGGCACACACGGTAAATCAGTCATAACGCACGAAGAAAAGTTGACAAAAAACCCCAAATAAGGCAGACTTGCCCTACGTATGAATATGACTACAGCCTTAAACGTTCTACAGATCGTTCTCGCCGTTCTCCTGATGCTCTCAGTTCTCTTACAGCAGCGTGGAGCAGGATTAGGCGCAGGTTTTGGAGGGGATAGCACGGTTTTCACCACAAAACGCGGTGCAGAAAAAGTGCTCTATAATGCAACAATTGTCCTTGGAATCTTGTTTTTTGGTCTTTCACTCCTTCGCGTGATTGTTTTCTAAACACATGAATCTGTTCCGGTCACCAAAATCGGGTCCGGTTTCTTCTGGTCATTCTGAAAAGCAAAAGCAATTCTTTCGCTCACTCAAGAAGGGATCGCGTTTCCCAACTCTCGCCCAGTTGGCCCACCTTCCACGACTCATCAGCAAACGTGAACGTCCAACATTTTGGACCGCAGTAGCTGTCGCCGTATTATCTTTTGTATTTCTCTTTGTGTGGGGTTATAACACACACCTCGTAGTTGTTCCCGCACATGGCGGAAGTTACACGGAAGGTCTTATTGGTTCCCCGCAATTCATCAACCCAATTTACGCTCCCGCAAACGATGTCGATGCCGATATCGCGCGCTTTGTGTACTCAGGTCTCATGAAATGGGATCCGCAAGCAGGACTCATCCCCGATCTCGCAGAGTCCTATACGGTGAGTGATGATGAACTTGTCTATACGTTTTCCCTGCGCAGTGACGCCCTGTGGCACGACGGAACGTCCGTTACGCCACGAGACATTATCTTTACATTTCACACCATCCAAAACCCAAACTACGGTAGCCCGTTAAGCGGAACGTATCGTGGTGTTTCTATTGAACAAGTGAATGAGCGCACCGTCTCCTTTACACTCGATGAACCATTTGCGCCTTTTTTGTCGACGCTTGGTGTTGGTATTTTACCGGCCGATTATTGGGGTGAGCTAGACCCTGGCACAATGCGTCTTGCAGAACGTAACCTCATTCCTATTGGAAGTGGGCCCTATAAATTCGACAAACTGGAAAAAGATAAATTGGGTGTCATTAAGAGCTATCAATTGCAACGCTTTACCGGTTATTACGCGGGCGTTCCAAACATCGATACAATCGCTTTTAAATTTTACCCAGATACTGCAGCCGCGATTGAGGCGCTCAACAGCAAACGCGTGGAAGGAATCGCCTTTGCTCCCAAGGACCAACTTTCAAAGCTTAATGGCCAGGTCGTCACACCTAGTTTGCCGCAAATTACTGCGCTCTTCTTTAACCTCAAGAACGACGACGTGAGCAACAAGAATATGCGTCTCGCTCTTGGATCTGCAGTGAATAAGGATGTTCTAGTAAAAGAGATCTTACAAAATCAAGCAGCAGTCACACACTCCCCTGTTCTAAGTTCCTATCACAACGATTCAACCGTTTATGGAAATCCAACGCCTTTTGACCAATCCGTAGCACGTACGAGTCTCGATAATCTTGGCTGGAGCGTAAAGGAAGGTGACACTATTCGTACAGATAAGAACGGAGAAAATCTTACGTTCACTATCACGACAGTTGATCAACCAGAGACCGTGAGTGTTGCAAATCGAATAGCCGACATGTGGCGCGAGGTTGAAGTCGAGGTAAACGTAGAGGTAAAAAGTCCAACGGATTTTAGAGATAACACCTTAAAGAACCGCGATTACTCTATTCTTCTGTCCGGAATTCTTATGGGCGGGGATCCCGATCCGTATCCGTTTTGGCATAGCTCACAGATCGCAGCACCAGGGTTGAATTTGTCTCAGTTTGCAAATCGAGACGCAGATGGATTTATTGAAGCCGCACGAACAACGACAGATATCGACGAACGACGAACGGCCTATGCCTCTTTCGCCGATCAGGTGAACGATGTCATCCCAGCGATCTTCCTCTATCAGCCAACCTATACCTACGTGACAGCCAACAAGATTCATGGTATTGAATTGGAAACCATCGTGGTCCCATCGGATCGCTTTGGTCGTGTGCAGTCCTGGTATATTAAGACCAAGAAACGGTTTACCTTTCTTGCATTTTAGTTGATTGATCGGTACGGGCAAGTGGCGGAATGGTAGACGCGCTACGTTCAGGGCGTAGTAAACGCAAGTTTGTGGGAGTTCGAATCTCCCCTTGCCCACCACGTCGTTCGCGAATGACGTGGTAAACCACAAAATTTACAGATGGATTATTCCCTGTTGTTCGAGTCTCTCGAACTACGAGGAATGATCCGTGACGACGTCACGACATTCACTTACTAATTCACACCAAGACATGCGTTTTGGTGTAGACAACTGTTATACCTATGATACAAAAGCGGCAAACACGCCGTCCATCTCCTGCCGTTCCTAAAACGGCAGACGTGGGACAAACACCTGCTGTGCGTCGGTCAGCACCTCAAAGTGCACATCGACCACACCATGGAAATCGCCCTCCAGCTCGGCACGGAGGACAGAGTGCACGACCTCCAGCTCGCTCAGGCGGACAACGAGGCGCGCCAAAAAAAATGCATTCAAGTACCAACGAGACATTTGTTGTGCACCCAAAAGACATCAAACCACCCGCCGAAGGCGTATTGCGTGTGATGGTTTTGGGAGGACTTGAAGAAGTAGGACGTAACTGTACGCTTCTCGAATACGGCAATGACATTATTCTCATTGACCTTGGTTTACAATTTCCCGAGGAAGACATGCCTGGAATCGATTACATCATTCCAAATATTTCCTACCTTCGCGGAAAGGAAAAGCACGTAAAGGGCGTGATTGTTACCCATGGTCATTACGACCACATCGGTGGCATCCCTCATATCGTTCCAAAAATTGGAAACCCCCCTATCTACGGCCTTCCAATTACAAACGCGATTATTCGCAAGCGACAAGAGGATTTTAAAACCGCTCCGCTCAAGATGCAGGATCTTAAGATGAACGATTCCGTGACCCTTGGAAAGTTCAAGGTTTCTCTGTTTCATATCAATCACAACATTCCTGATTCGGCTGGTATCCTCGTTGAGACGCCAACAACGCGTCTTATTCATACGGGCGACTGGAAGTTTGACTTTCACCCCGTGGGAACACCTCCTGCAGACTTTCAACGTATGGCGCTCATTGGAAGCCAGGGCGTTGATGTGTTGATGGGAGATTCTACAAATGCAAAATCCCCCGGTCACACCATTTCCGAAAAAGTCGTTGGTGAAGAATTGGAGCATATCATCGAGAAGGCTCCAGGACGCATTGTCGTTGGAACGTTTGCTTCCCTTCTCTCACGCGTACGACAGGTGATCGAAATCGCCGAGCGTACCGGACGCGTCGTAGCCGTGGACGGATTCTCCATGAAATCAAACGTGGAAATTGCACGAGAGCTTGGGTACATCAAATGTAAATCAAGCACGATCATTAAAGTAGACCAGGTTAATCGTTACCCGGACAACAAGGTAATTATTATGTGTACGGGCGCGCAAGGTGAGTCCAACGCGGCGCTTATGCGTATTGCCAATCGCGAACACCGATTTGTGAGTTTACATGAGGGTGACCTTGTTATCTTCTCCTCCTCCGTTGTGCCTGGTAACGAAGGATCCGTTCAACGTCTTACAGACACGCTTTATCGACAAGGTGCGGACGTCATCAGCTATAAAATGATGGATGTGCACGCAAGCGGACATGGGCATCAGGAGGACATCAAACTCATGATCTCCCTCTTTAAGCCTGCCTACTACGTTCCAATTGAGGGAAACCACTTCCTTCTCAAGGAAAACGCCAAGATTGCCTATTCACTTGGATGGGACAAAGAGCATGTGTTCGTTGGCGACAACGGACAAATCATGGAGTTTAAGGGAAACCAAGGATTTTTACGCAAAGAGAAAGCTCCAACGGACTATGTGTTTGTGGATGGTATTGGCGTGGGTGATGTGAGCGACGTCGTACTGCGCGACCGAAACGAGTTAGCCGCAGACGGAATGATCGTGATTGTTACGCAGGTCGATGGAAAAACGGGAAACCTTGTTGGATCACCAGATGTCATCTCACGTGGATTTGTTCATATGAAGGATAATCAGGAGCTCATTACGGGAATCAAGAAAGGCGTCGAGCTCGCGTTGCAGAAAAAGGCAACTACAGGTGGTGCCGATGACGATTACATTCGCGAAAGTATTCGGAATCAGATTGGACAATTTGTTCTCAAGAAAACAGAGCGACGTCCAATGATTTTACCCGTGGTCATTCGCGTGTAAGACACGTACCTCTGCAAAAACCCGCACACGTGGGTTTTTGGTTTAGGGTTATTTTCTCACGACCATAGATAGTTAAACATAAATCCTTTGAGGATGTTTTTGAGCATCCCGTCGTCATTGCTCTTGATCTGATCTAATCTTTCGCAACCCGAGAACACGTGTGTTTTGAAAGGCAGAGCCCATGAAATAACCTCATGTGCTATAATGCAAATGATTCGCAGAAAGAATATGAAGAACATCACGTTATTACTTATCATCCTCTCCTCCCTCCTCTTCTTAATTTTGACAGGGTTTTTATCGGCGCGTATAGCTCCAACAGATACAGGTCGTTTGCATGTTGCCGCAACGATTGCTCCCGTAGCAGATTTTGCGCAGTACGTCGGAGGGGATCTCGTGGATGTACAGCTCATTCTCACACCCGGTGCTTCCCCTCACACGTTTGACCTTACGCCTGCAAAGGCGATTCAACTCACCAATATTTCGGCGATCTTTGGCATTGGTCATGGGCTTGATTCGTGGGCGGACGGCGTTGCCTCAATTTCTGGAGCCCCTTTTATTGCGCTCGACAAGCAAGTTTCGCTCTTATGCGGTCAAGAGCCACCTTCCATTCGCGCTTCCGACGCACCTGACGAGTCTGATCAACCTTGTGATCCGCATTACTGGTTGAGCGTTCCAAACGCGAGTGCGATGGTTAATCAGCTCGTGGAGGAATTTTCCGCACTAGACCCTCTAAACAGCGCGATTTACCGATCAAACGCAGATCTCTACCTTGCAGAACTCTCGCAACTCGATGCAGATATCCGTACACGGACCGACACTGCCACGCAGCACGACATGGTAACGTTTCACGAAAGTTTTACGTATTTTGCCCAGGAATATGGATTTATTATTCGCGCGACCGTGGAGCCCTCGCCTGGCCGCGAACCTTCACCACAGCAACTAGCTGCTCTACAGCAGGCCATAAACGTGTACAATATAGATACGCTTTACAAGGAGCCACAATTGTCCGACAACGTTCTACAGTCATTCATTAAAGACCTCAACGTCCGCATACAAACACTCGATCCACTTGGTGGAGTAGAAGGACGCCAAGGATACTCAAAACTCATGCTCTACAATGCCAACACACTCACACAAACCCCATGAGATAAACGCCATAACGGTGGAGCATCTCACCATTTCCTTCAATCAACAGCCTGTGTTGAAGGATGTTAGTTTTACGATTCAACCAGGAGACCTCGTGGCAATTGTCGGACCAAACGGCTCCGGAAAAACGACACTTATGCGTGCACTTCTTGGATTACAACCCTACCAGGAAGGAGTTATTAAACTATTTGACCAACCCGTTCAGGCGCATTACGGCAATATTGGATATGTGCCGCAGCAATTCAAACCGGACAAAAGTGTACCCATGACGGTTGGCGAGTTTTTGGAGATCTCACGGAACAAGCGTACGCCTATCCATCGCATAAAAGAATCACTTGAGGAAGTTGGACTTCATCCGGTGACATCCGCGTGCAAACAACTCTCCACGCTCTCTGGCGGTCAATTGCAACGTGTCCTTATTGCACGCGCGATCATGCATCATCCAGATCTTCTCTTTCTGGATGAACCTTCAACGGGCATCGACATCGCCGGCGAGCAAACGCTTTTTGAATTGATTACAACGCTTAATAGAGAGCACGGAATGACGGTCATTATGATTTCTCATGAAATAAATATGGTTGCCACTACGGTAAATCATGTCCTTTGTCTCAATACTTCCCTCGTCTGCTCCGGACCGCCACATGTTGCACTGACCGATGAATCGCTCACACGTCTCTACGGGAAGGATTACGCTGCGTCGCATACACACAAACACGTTTAATATGTTAGAGATTCTCAGTTTTCCATTCATGCAACGAGCCCTCATTGCGGGCGTCTTGATCGCAATTCTCTTGGCCACCCTGGGAATTTTTGTTCTCATGCGCAACATGGCGTTTTTTGGTGATGGGATCGCACACGCAAGTCTTGCAGGAATTGCCCTCGGAGTCTTGACCGGCGTCGCTCCCCTCCCTGTTGCACTGGCGTATGCAGTGATTGTTGCGTTAATTATCTACGGATTGGAGAGGTCCACGCGACTTTCCTCGGACACCATCATTGGTATCCTTTTTACGGCTTCCATGGCATTGGGGGTCGTGCTTCTTGCCGCAACACCAGGATTTCAACCGGAACTCGTAAGTTTTCTCTTTGGGAACATCCTCACCATTACTCTTACCGATATTGTTCTGATCGGCTCTTTTGCCACAATTATCTTGGTGTGGCTCCTTGGATGGCATCGACATCTCACCTATGCAACACTCGATCCCGATAGTGCTACGATCGCCGGAATCAACACACAACTGCACACGATTCTCCTATACATCGCACTTGCAGTGAGCGTGGTTCTTGGTGTTAAAATCCTGGGCATCGTACTCATCTCGGCATTGTTAATTATCCCCGCAGCCACAGGTAGTCTCATTGCAGGAACATTTAAATCCTTCTTTTTTTCATCCGCAATCATGAGCTCAATCGTGGTTGTTCTCGGTCTGCTTTTGTCCTTCTTTATCAACGCGCCCTCTGGTGCGACTATTATTCTCGTAGCTGCCGGCGTTTTCTTCCTCGTCGCAATAGGTACACGACTTTTACACAAAACCTAATATGCGTGTGAACGGGTATTCTGTGCAACCAAGTACCTGGCGAGCACCTCGTCCAGTTTTAGAGGCGTCGTATATCCATCTCACAACGCTCCCAGACCTTACAGAGACGCTCGGTTCGCCCTCTTTTGCATCAGATTCTCCACAGACACCCATTCGCCGTCTGTCTACTCAGGATCAGCCAAATAACTTCATCTACTCTCTCCCACCCTGTCTTACAGCATTTATTCAGGAATGGGAGCAGGAGCCTCTCACGTTGCCGATCCAATCTGATAGACAATTTACCGCCAATCGATCTCTCGTGCGCATCTGGACAGACGATACCTTCACACAAACACTTCAATTACACGCACCGGCGCTCATAAACCAGATCGTGAATTATTGCGGATATCGGTCCGAATCGCAGACCAGCATTAATGCACAAATGGCGATACACCTTTTTGGCGACCAACTCTCCCTGCGTCAAAGCCACCTTACCTCGGTTCTGTCTATCCTTTCTCCTCTTCCGTCCGATTCGATTCGCAGCATTTTTTCATTTATCCGTTCTGACAGCGTGCAACGCACAGGCGCATTCGATCATAACAATCACTCAAACCTAGAACAGCGTCTTTGGTCACAACAGCTGTACAACGAGGTCTGTGCTTGGAGTCATCTCGTACTTCACCAACATATGTTAGATCGTACAGAGCCCCACCAGATGAGCAATCAACCGTTCATGTTGTTTCTAGAAGCACTTTATGATCTGAGAAAAACGCATTTCCAATTGCACACCTCTCTCACCTCATCAACTTCGTTTAAAGGTCATGCCGCGCATCAATCAGACAAACTCCTCGGGATCCCCTCACATATTGATCAACTCAAGGATCACCTACTGCATGTGTATACGCAATACAATCGCTTGCGCCCTTTCTTACCCGACTCCAGCATCGCACAGCACGCACTGTCAGAAATTGATCAAGCCCTTATCTCAGATGTCGTTCGCCAGCTCACGTTACAGAGTGATTGTGCAAAACAGGATCTATGTGAAGATCCACAGCGATCAGCAAAACATTGGCACAAACTTGCAACAAAAATTGAGCGTACAGGAAGTCTCTTACCCCAGTAGCCATTGCAAACAAACATTTTAATCAAAAAGCCGATCCATCAAACAACTTATTAAACCGTCATCAAACTCAACGTCCTCTTAGCACAGGATTACCACATTACTGCCTTGCAACAAACTCCCAATTCACATGATTCCAGAACCCTTCAATAAATCCTGCACGATTGTTTTGATAATCGAGGTAATACGCATGCTCCCAAACATCAAGCGTCAACAATGGCGTTGCGTCTGATGCGATAGGTGTTTCTGCATCCTTATAGGAACGAATTTCAAGTGTCTCATCCTCTGTCTTTACGAGCCACACCCAACCTGAACCAAAGAGCTTCATTGCAGCGTCCGAAAATTGCTTTGTAAATATCTCAACAGATTCAAAATCGCGATCGATCATCTCCTTGATTTCACCAGACAACACTTGCACCTCCGCGGACAGACAGTTCCAAAAGAAGCAGTGGTTTGCATGCTGCGCAGCATTATTAAATACAGCAAGGTCAGATGATTCACGTGACGTACGAATCACCTCATTAAGTGGCATCCCTTCATACGCCGACCCCTCAATAGCCGCGTTGAGCTTGTTAACGTACCCTGCGTGATGTTTTCCATGATGAAACGAGAACGTATTTGCAGAGGTAAAGTCGGCAAAGGCGCTGGAGTCAAAGGGAAGTTCTAGTAGTTGGAAGGCCATAATCTATTAGGGTTTGATCAATGATGGTTCTAGTTTACCGCATTTTCAAAAACAAAACGATCCGGAAATCCGGACCGTTTTGCTTGTCTCTTTTTTCGAATTTTACAGGTCGCTTCCAACGGTGTAATCACCCCAGAAAACGACATTGATGTCTGTTATCAATGAAGCCCAGTTTGCTCCGAAGGCGCTCAAGGCAGCAGCTTCGCTTGCAACATGATGAAGCACACCACCCTCACCAACCTGGAAAACACGGTTATCGGACTGAATCTTCACAAGCTCGCCAGATGCCATTGTAACGCGTGCACCAAGTGCCAATGCACTCAACTGGTCGTCGTTCACCGTAACAACGTCATCAAAGCTGTATCCGTAGGATGCAAACACCTTCTCTGTAGGAAACACGGATCGTGTTCCATCTGCGTTTACCATATAGACACCAGAGAGAGTCTGTCCTCGGAAAAGACCGCCCGCAACCAAGCGAACAGACTGACCATCGGTCTTAACCATATCCACACCATCAAAGGAAGATGGAGTTTCATCGACAGGCTGATCTACAGGCTCCTCAACGACAGCCGTCGTCGCCTCGAGAACAAACACGGGAGAATCGTTGCTAATCAATTCATATCCATTTGCGTCGATACCTGATACACGAACGATCGTTCGCAACGCATCTGTATTTGGCACGGTCCATTCATACGATCCGGTGTTCTCCAATCCGCTTTCAATCACGGTAAAGCTCTTTCCACCATCTATAGAAATAGAGAGCAAGATGGAATCCAGATCCTGAGCTCCTGCGCTGTAGCTAATCGTTACAACAGATCCACCCATGAGGTGTGCGCCTGCACCAGGATAAGACACGGAAGCCGTTGAAACAGACGTAGGTCCCGTTGTTCCCGTATCGCTCGCGTTAAAAATCCAACCAGCATTATTACCGATGTTAATACATCCTGTTGTACAGTTAATGGTTCCACCAGAGGATGTAACATCTTTTACACTCAAGAAGCTCACCGTTTTTGTTGCCGAAGAAGCATCAAGAGTTGTTGCCGTTCCAGATACTTGTGAGTTCACCGTCAAAAGAGCACCACTTGCTCCCGTGAGCGTAAGGGCATTCGTAATCGTATTCGTGCCACCCTGCTTAAATGAAAGGGTGTCAGCAGAGGATACACTTTTGGTGAGATTGTAGAACGTACCACCAGCCACCGCCTGTGTTGTTCCATCTAGTGTGACTGTTCCATTGTTATGGGTGAAGGTTCCACCCGCATTGGTAAAGTCACCCCCAATTGTCATTGAGACGCCATTAAGATCGAATGTCGCGCCGCTTGCGATGTTTAAGTCTGCGCTCAAA
Organism: Candidatus Uhrbacteria bacterium CG10_big_fil_rev_8_21_14_0_10_50_16; assembly: GCA_002774875.1. Taxonomy (NCBI): domain Bacteria; phylum Candidatus Uhriibacteriota; species Candidatus Uhrbacteria bacterium CG10_big_fil_rev_8_21_14_0_10_50_16. The sequence goes on along the minus strand of PCYM01000010.1, from coordinate 3,921 downwards.
TCAAGAGCCGCACCCGCCGTAACGGTACCAGTATAACCAGTATCCAGTGTTAGTGTAGTAAGAGCTGTTGCGCCCGGGATTGTAACACTCGTCGCACACGTTTTAAAAATTACAGTATCCTCTACACCCGGAACGGAACCGTCGCCGAGGTCGTCACAAGCTTTGTCTGCTGAGTGCCAGCTTCCGGCTGTAGAAAATGTATCACCCGTTCCAACGAAGTAATAAGTAGCAGGCACAGCCGCAGCCGATTGAACGCCAAACGACATGACCGCGACAAGCGCGAACACGGGGAGCCCTAAATAAAGACTTAATTTGTGTAGAGACATAGATAAAATAAAGAGACAAATTTATAGTCATCATTATACCCTTATTTTCCAATAAAACCCCAGAAGATATCCACATGTATCTTTGCTATACTATCTAAAACTTATTTATGCCAACAAAATTCATCTTTGTTATTGGAGGTGTGATGTCCGGAGTAGGAAAAGGCGCCTCAACAGCGAGTCTAGGACGTGTTTTAAAGTCAAAAGGATTTAGCGTCACGGCGATGAAAATCGATCCCTACGTAAACGTAGATGCGGGTACCATGAACCCAATAGAGCACGGCGAGGTGTTCGTCACCATCGATGGCGATGAAACAGACCAGGACATGGGGAATTACGAGCGTTTTTTGGATGAGGATATTACGCGCGAAAACTACATGACAACAGGGCGTGTGTATCAGTCTGTGATTAATCGTGAGCGAAACATGGAATACGGGGGTAAGTGTGTGCAGGTAGTGCCGCATGTTCCCGAGGAAGTTATTCGACGTATTGATTACGTTGCAAAAACAAAAAACGTAGATTTTGTATTAATCGAAATCGGTGGCACGGTTGGCGAGTATGAAAATATTTTGTTTTTGGAGGCGCTGCGCATGATGAAATCTCGCGATTTCAATTCTGTTCGCACGATTCTTGTCAGTTACCTCCCCGTCCCCCCATCCATCGGTGAGATGAAGACAAAACCTACACAGCACGCCGTGCGCGAGGCCGGTCGTACGGGCGTCACACCAGACTTTCTTGTGTGTCGGTCTGAGGAAACGATCGATTTACCGCGTCGCGAAAAACTTGCACAATTCTGTGGTGTACCTGCCAATCACATCATTGCCGCCGCCAACGTCTCGTCAATCTATAAAATTCCTCAACTCTTTGACGAGCAAGGGTTTGGAGACAGCGTACTCAAATCCTTTGGGATGAAGGTGTCAAAGTCACACCTCAAGGAGTGGAGGGAACTCGCCGAGACCATCGAACACGCCACGGAAACCGTCTCTATTGGAGTGATTGGCAAATATTTTGCAACGGGTGATTTTGTATTGCCTGATGTGTATTTGTCCGTGCTCGAGGCAATCAAGCACGCATCTTGGGCGCTCGGCCGCAAACCGGTCATCTCTTGGCTTAACTCGGAGGATTACGAAACCGACCCATCAAAGCTTAACGAACTCAAGGAACTCGATGGAATCCTTATCCCTGGTGGATTTGGCACACGTGGGATTGAAGGAAAGATTTTGGCAATTCAATACGCACGTGAACATAAGATCCCCTACTTTGGTATTTGCTATGGGATGCAATGCGCGGTGATTGAATACGCGCGCAATGTTTTGGGAATTGCGGAGGCGAACACGGTTGAGATGAACCCACATGCGAGCAATCCCGTGATCCACCTCATGGAGAATCAACACAAAAACGTGAATCAAGGAACACTTGGCGGAACACTGCGTCTTGGAACCTACCCATGTAATCTCACGCCAAAAACAATCACCGCTAAAGCTTACGGGGCAAAGCAGATTCAGGAACGTCACCGACATCGCTACGAATATAACAATGACTACCGCGAACAACTTGAGGGAGCTGGGCTGATTGTCTCTGGTGAGTCTCCCGACGGTCAGCTAGTGGAGATCATCGAGCTTACGGATCATCCATTCTTTGTAGGCGTCCAGTTTCATCCCGAATTTCAATCTCGCCCGTTGCGTCCGCATCCATTGTTTAAAGCGTTTGTGCAGGCAGCGATAGAAAAATAAACATCTCCTTTAATAAAAAAGACCCCGAAGGGCCTTTTTTATTAATAGATGATTGTGCCCCCCGTAAGAGGTAATCCCAAAACACTTGTTCCATTTTGATCTTGTACGCCGTCAAACCAGATAAAATCGGGTTGAACCGCTATGTCAACACGGATCGTGTCGTCCTGTACGGCACTGATACCACTTGTGTCTACGCCAAGTGCGTATGTGTCTCCGTTCATTGCAAATAAGCCCGATACCTGAGCCACAGCAAATCCGAGTTGTACCGGATTTACTCCACACGGTGCGCCCGTCACGTCATAGAACGTCCAGGAAATTGCCGTGTCGTATTGATAACCGGTAAGTCCACTATAGAGAGCAAACCTTGCAGGATCTGCAAAAAGAGCAGAAGCGCCGTCGCCGCAGTAATTCCATTTTGTTGACGCCGTGTCGGTCGTAATAACCGTAAAAGAGATCTGTTTCATGCCAGCGCCGGTACCGTTTGCCAATAAAGAGAAATCTAATACTTCCATAGGTCCCGGTGGACCACCTGCAGGACCCGACGGACTCGTAGACAGAAGGCTTGCAGTAAGCGTGAGCGGTGTTACAGAACGTTCCTCCATTCCCTGTGAGGAATCGTCACCAGCCGTATCTCCAACCGCACCACCTGTTCCCGCCGCGTCCTCATGTACGCCACCGTCTTCCTTTGTTGTGGTGTCATCTTTAGAATTTACCGTTGTGTCATCTGCGTGCCCCTGTGTACCTTCATCTTTTGTGCCTGCAGAATCTTCTTTCTTTTGTTCAGAACCCGCCACGTTATCCGATGTACTGGTTTGATCCAACTCTGCATGATCCGCTTCCTTCTCTGCTTCCGTTGCTTCATCAACCTCTACAGTCTCCTTGTCTTCATCGCCGACGGGTACAACCTTGTACTTGAGTCGGTACTCGACAACCTGATCCGCCGATCGTGCACTCACGGAAATTTTGAGAATTGTTTTGCCAAGACGTGCCTCGAGCGCTGTTACATCCAGCGCATCCTTCTTCATCATTTCCTTCTCAACCACATCCACTAAATCCTCAACTTCCACCGCGAATCCACTCGCGTCAGCACGTAGCAACTTCCCATCCGCACCCACAAGAACAGTTCCCTCAACAAGCTCGTGTTCTGGATGTTCCGCCCCCACCGTGTACTGTGACAAAAAGACTTCGCTAATATCATCGACTTTCTTTGCCCAGTCGTCTCCATAAATTTCCCGTGCCTGCTCCTCATTTTTGAGCGGGCGCAAAACGCCAGCCGGTGTCACCGCATAGACGACAGGAACACTCGGTGCCTTAATAAGTCGTTTACCTGCATCGTATTGCACGCTGGACCCCAATGGTAACGTAGCCAATGTCGCACAAGAAACAGTTTTTACTCCTTCAAAATCCGCATAGTGCGAAAAGTAGATCTTCTCATTTGGGTACGCGTGTCGTGCACCGTCTTCTCCCAAAAAATACACCGATGGAAATGCTTCACATTTAATATTGTCACCCGCAATCGCCGCTGCCTGAGCCGTAGAAACGGACAAGGCAAACCAGGCAAGCACGGTAAGGGCCGCAAGTGGTAAGAGCGTAAGTGAGTGTTGATGTTTCATAGTCTTTTGATCTTATAGAGCGAGTATAGCAAAGACCAATAGACGGTTCATGTGCATAACCTTGACCTAGCCCCCTGTGCCTGCTATAGTGGCGGCGCTCCAAAAATGCAGGATTAGCTCAGCTGGATAGAGCGTCTGGCTTCGGACCAGAAGGCCGGGGGTTCGAATCCCTCATCCTGCACCAGAATGATTTTGTCCTAGGAAGCGAACAAATGCCATTGAGGCGTTTGTGACAGATGAGAACGGCCGGAG
>PCYM01000009.1 GCA_002774875.1 Candidatus Uhrbacteria bacterium CG10_big_fil_rev_8_21_14_0_10_50_16 | reverse complement strand
ATGCCAGTTTTATGCTTGATTATCAACGAGCGGGGAGAACTCCCAGTCGTTCTTTTTTCCACTTCTCAAATGCCAATCTGGCTGCACGATACTGTGCATCTCGAAGCTGGCGAATCTCCTCATCGCTCATACCCTTTACGTCTTCGCCGAGCAGCTTTTTGTACTTCGAGAGCGGCAACATAAAACTTACACATCATCTTTCGATGCCACTTTACGAAGTAAGGTTTGCAGTTCGTTCTCGCTGATGTTATAGCGCACCTCGCCAGATCCGTTCTGTACGGCCTCAATCTCTCGCAAGAGTTCAATCTGTCGGCTCTCCTCAATATGTCCATAGCCATAAGAGCCGAACGTGGTAACGACGTTTTCGTGTCCAAGGTTCTGACTGATGGCCTTTTTCTGCTCCTCGGTCAAAGGTTTTTTCATGAACTCCTTGACGAGTAAGTGTCGGAATGAGTGCGGATTGTAATACGGTTCTTCAACCGCCTTGAATCGCTTTTCAAAGATCTTGCGAGCAGGGCTGCTATTTGACCAAAAGATCGGCTCCACTTCGCCCGTGCTGTAGTAGCTGATATTTTCTTTTCCGTTTTCTACCTTTGTGGCAGGAAAGAGTGGGTCGTTTTCCTTGAATCCCCGTTCGTTTTTGAGGTATTCGTACCACTCAACGAAATAACGCTGCGCCTCTTTATACTCGATGGGAAAGAACGCTGTCGTGATTCGCTTGCTGAACTTCGTTTTGACCTCATTACTCGGATCTTGGTCGACCACCATTTCATGCGGGTCAAAAGCACTCATGGGAAGACTGACAATCGCTGAAATGCGTGCGCCTGTAATAAGAGTAAAGCTCAAGAGAGCCCGATCTCGCTTGTCTATCTCCGTGTTGGGCTCAATGCCCTCGATGGTTTTCTTGACCACCTCCATGGACGGCACACGTCGTCGTTTGCTTTGGAGCGCTTGTCGGGACTCTTTTTTGCCGAGTTTGAGAAACTCAACATCCGTCTCTTGGATATGCTGACGGTATCCGTCTTGGCGTGAGAGCCAAAAAAAGAAGTCGTTGACCTTGCGAATGGTCTGATACTGGAAGCTAACGCTCAACGTGTCACCACGTTTGCCTTTTCGGGTTGCGAGCCAGTCCTTGAACTCAACGGCACGCTTCTTGTTGAACGCTCGAAAGTCGACATCTTTGGAAAAGTCCTGCCATTGGAGAATCGATCCCTCGTAGGTGATGATGGAGTTCTGGGAGTACCCTCGTGACTCTTTGAGGTAGTCGAAATACTGTCGTTTTACGAGCTCATTCTCGTAGCGGATTTCCTCCTTCGTTTTAGTTGATTTGTTGGTTTGTTGTGATTGGGACATATACGTTATGTTATTGAGAATCCATCAATCCTTTTGGGAGTGGCTTGAGCAGACGGGAGAGTTTTCCGTTGCAGACCTCGCAACGACCCATTTTGCTGTACTGTTCCACGTTCTTTTTTCCGATCCGTTTGCCTGTCGTTTCGAGTCGTTCGGTATCAGGTTTTGCCCTGACCGCCTGCTTGCACGAGAGGCAAAAGAACTCATCCTCTGCGAGCGGTACTTTCCGATCCGCACGCATCGTTTTGATGAAGTCGTAGAGTACTTGGCCGTAGAACAGTAGCGGCTTCTTGTTTGGCATGATCGGCTTGAGACCCAGCTTCATCCACCGCTGTATGGTTTTACGGTCAACGTCCAACAATGCTGCGATCTCCTTGGAGTCGTAGGTGTGGCGTCGTTTGATATTGTGAAGCAGATAGTTACGCATGTGTTTTTTTCGGTCTCTCACTCCTCTGCTTTCCATGCGGCTGTACAAGTTGCGGGTGTGTCAAATCTTGAAAACTGTGGGGAAGTAAAAACAAAAAAAGCCCCAGTTCTTGGAGTTTTTCTGTGTGGTCGTTTCTCGTTTTCGCTTCGTTCGAGTAACTGGTCGAACAATCACTCGAATGAGTGTCCTATTTGCAGCAATCAAGGCAAGGGTTCAAACGATATCGATCCCGTCCGTCTTTTCCAATGACTTCCTTGGTTCCATAGCTGACTGCCGCACCATTGACTTGCTTCTTGTACGTGGAAATCGTGCCTTTGTGATCGCTGGCAAACCTATTTGCGAGGATTGATAGTTCAACCGTTGGATCGTTCTTATACCGTGCGTTGTATAGAAACTCGATCATGCGTACCACTTGGGCGTTTACTGGTAGTTTCCCAGCAAACTGCCCGAGACCCTTGTTTTGGAACAACAGTTTTTTCTCCTCCAGCATCAAGATGATGTGCTCATCGAGCTTGATTGATTTCTCATTATCAACGGCATAGTCCCGACGGAAGTGGGTTTCCTCGGCAGTCTCGTCAAGTTGCAAACCTTCCGCATCTACTTCATCAATGAGGTTGAGCAATGGAACGGTATGCACCTCAACAGTAGAGGCGACCCTTTCATGGTCGCTCACAAACAGAATGGCGGCATTGTTGCGTGAACGGGCATATCTGACATTTTCCTCCGTGAGTTCATCGAGTCCGCAGATAAAAAACAGATGTTGCACTCCCTGTGCGAGTTCAACGCTCCCCAGCTCCCAAAAAACGCCATCCTGCTTGATGTTGACCTGTGTAGGCTCCACACCTTCGGCATCAAGAAAAAGATCGAGGAGTCGCCGCACATTGAGGCTGTAAGCGAGTATGTCGTTTGGGTCGAGATACTGACGATCCGTGCTTTGAGAACAGGCGATAAACGGCGCTCCTGACTCATCGGTATGGACGGGGAGCAAGTGTGTATCGTCGCACGACTCGCAAAAGGATTCTTGGCGACGCTGCGTCGGCGCAAGGAGTTTTATCGTCACGAGTGCATCGAGGGCATCTTGCCCGATAAGATCCACCAGCGAGCGATAGCCCACATGCGTCCCATAGGGGCTGAAAAGTTGGAATACCTGACGCAAATCCTTCCTCATAGTACATCTACGGTATCAATACCCCACTTGATGAGGAGTTTTCGCACCAACATATCTTGCTCTCGACTCTTGAGGTTATGACCTTTGCCATGCGTGACATCGAAAGTCACAGGGCGATTTTTTCCATTGATTTTGAATACGACCTTGATCTTTGCTTGTAGAATATCAAAGAAATCAAAGTTTATATTGCGATATTTGAGTGCGCTTTTCATGCTTTCCACTCCACCTTTTGAGTCCGATCCAATGGTCAGGTGCAGCTTACTCCCGTTTGGTCGGTAGCGTAGGTTCATCGCTTTGAGTTCAACCGAATCTACATTTTGTTCCTCTGCAACGGACAACGGATCAGGATCAAGCGAGGCGAGAACACCTAGCTTGTACGAGCACGTTTTGCAGTCTTCATAGCGTAATTCAAGCACATCTTCCACGACGGCTCGATGGAGACCCTCTACTTTCGGTTGACCTCCCTTGATTTTCACCTCGAGCTTTTTGTCCTCAAGCCAGTACTGAATATACGCCCGCAAAATAGGGCGCCGAGGTGTATCTGGCTTGAGCTTGTCGTCCTCCTCAAACTTCAAATCATTTACAAACCGATCCTCCACATAGGCCACCATGCAGATGCGATCTGGCTTTTCGATAAGCTTGATTTTGCATCGTGTTTTTCGCCGTCCAAATGTAAACATTTCTTGTATAGCTTGCTCAAGCGTAGTGATGCCGTTGGTCAACGTTGCCACATCCACATCTGGGACAACGACGCTTTTCCAACTACAAATGTTATCAAGCTCATGCTCATCCACCGATGTGTTGAAAATGTCCTCGTGATTGAGGAAGAACCAAAGGGCTCTTGAGTGGTGGTTTGGAAGTTCATCGTACACGTCCCAGTCCACTTGCTTTTGCAAACGCTCCGCAGTTATTTGTAAGTACTCTACGGATGCCCACCCCGACATGTCGCTTATATCATTGAGTGCCGTGAGAACTTCGCCGTGTTTTTGTTTGTTTTGATTATCAATAACTCCTAAAAATCGGTCGGCACGAACCTCCTCGTCTTCACCATCGTGTATAATAAAATCCAGCTCTTGCTTTTTAGCGAACTCGCCAAGTAGCAAGGGGTCGAACTTCATCAGTAAGGTTGTAGGATCGAAACTTCCTGTGCCCGCCATAGATTGCAGATGATTGTCAACTTATGGTAAGTTATCAGATATGCAAGATCGGTCAACTCACGGAGAGCCAAAAAAGCTCGACGACGAGCTCCTGACTCTCAAGGAAGCGGCTGATTTGTTGCATTGTCATCCCAACACCTTGCGCAACTGGGACAACAAGGGCATCCTTGTGGCCGTGCGCTTTGGATCACGAGGTGATCGTAGGTACAGAAAGCGTGACGTATTGAAACTGATGGAGAAATAGCTCAACTGTTCATTCTGACAACTCAATAGCCTAACCCCAGCGAATCGCTGGGCATGGCACAAAAACCGACCAAGGCATTGAACCCACCGTTCAGTAAGCCTTGGTCGGTCGTACCTCGAAAGGGGTACGTGTGTCGAAAGACACCAAGCTGGCGGTGGGTTTTGTGTTCCACCACGCCAGCAACAAATCCGACCAAGGCTATGACAATCAAAGACAAACCCTCCCCGTTTTTGAAATGGGTAGGCGGGAAGCGCCAGCTTCTTGTTGAAATAGAAAAACGACTCCCTGAATCGTTCAACAACTACGTTGAGCCATTCGTTGGTGGTGGAGCCGTTTTTTTTGCTTTTCTCGACCGTTTTGAGCACGCCACGCTTGCCGACAATAACCTCGAGCTCATCATCACCTACAAGGCCATCAAAAAAGAACCAGAGGCGCTCATCGAACTACTCAAGGAGCACGACAAAGCGCACTCCAAGGACTACTACTACAAGATCAGAAAACAAGAGCCAAGAGATCCGCTCAAAGTGGCGGCACGCTTTTTGTATCTCAATAAAACCTGCTTCAACGGTCTGTATCGGGTCAACAAAAGCGGCAAGTTCAATGCTCCGATGGGGAGCTATAAAAATCCAAACATTGTGCAGCCTGACAAGATCCGTGTCTGTCATCTTGCCCTGCAAAAAGCGCATCTCATTCGTGGAGATTTTGAGATCGTTCGTGACTTTGTAAACAAGGGGGATTTTGTGTACTTCGACCCGCCCTATCACCCAACGACGGAGACGTCCTTTACCGCCTACACCGAGCACAACTTTACCGAAAAAGACCAAGTACGCCTGCGAGATTTTGTTTATGAACTGCACAAGAAAGGCGCCTACATCATGCTCTCCAACTCCAAGACCAAGCTCATCGACGACTTGTACCGCAATAAGTGCTTTACCAAGCATGTGGTCATGGCGCCACGCTTTGTGAACTGCAAGCCGACGGAGCGGAGCAAGGTCGAGGAGTTTCTCATAACAAACTATTGATTTTCTATGACGCAAAACACAAACGGTATGATGCAAGGTACCCGAGCCAACTATACGGGCAACGCCCTTGAACGAGTGATCCAACAATCGCTTGAGGCCAACGGCTACACGTTCGTCGACAAAAAGAAGTTCGATACCGCTCGTTATTTGGAGCAACCCATCTACACCGTCCAGTACCCGATCGGTAAAGGAATCTATGAGACAAAGCTCTACTGCGATTTTATTTTCTATCACCCACAAAAACATCCCGACTGCATGGTTATTGAGTCCAAGTGGCAGCAGTCATCTGGCTCGGTCGATGAGAAGTTCCCGTACTTGGTGCTCAACATTCGTGAGAAGTACCCATGCGCTACAATCATCGTACTTGATGGCGGCGGGTTCAAAAAAGGCGCCGAGGAGTGGCTTCGCAGACAGGTAAACGACAAACTCGTGCATGTGTTCAACATGATGGAGTTTCAAAAATGGTCGAATAGCGACGAGCTGTAAAGACTCAATCCGCAAAGGGTTTTTCTGCCTCATACCAAACCTTACCGTGTACAAGATCTTCGGTTTTTCGAGCATTGGCATGAGACAAGACGCCGAGATACGAATTGACGGATTGTGCCAGCGAAGCGGCACCCAGTTTATCCTTGTTGAACCTTTGCACTTTGTGGTCGAGGTTGCGAAACATCCTGCGCTTGGTCTTGGTGCGTAGCGTCACACAATGTGGTCGCACGACATAACCCAAAAAGTCAATGCCTTGATGCAGCGATCTGACGGAGACTTTTTTCGGATGTAAGGAAAGTCTCAACCGATCATTCAAAAATCCCTCGATAAGTGGAAGAAGTCGCTCAAGCTCATCTCGATCATGGTGCAGCACGACAAAATCGTCCGTATAGCGAGCGTAATGTTTTACCTTGAGCTTCTGCTTCACAAACTGGTCAAACTCGTTCATGTAGACGTTGGCAAAGAGCTGGGAGGTCAAGTTTCCGATGGGTACACCTTTACGTTCAAACAAGTTGGCGTATTCGGAAATATAGCTCCTTACAATCCTATCCAATAGCCACATGACATCGCCGTCTTTGATACGTCGCCCCAAAATACCAAGGAGGACATCATGGTCGATGGAGTCGAAAAAACGTCTCACATCGCATTTGAGAACGAAACACGGCCGTGTGTAGTTCTGACTGACCTTTCGGCTCATGCGTTCCACAGCGACTACACCTTTGTGCGTTCCTTTACCGACACGGCAAGAAAATGAGTTTGCAACAAAAGTCGGCTCAAAGATCGGGTTGAGAACTTGGAAAACAGCATGATGTACCACCCTGTCTCGTACTGTTGCCTTGTGAATATGGCGCTGCTTTGGGTCGGTGATGTAAAAGCCTGAATAGGCGCCGTGATGATAGGTTTTGCTGGATAGCTCACGGTGAAGCTCGAAAATGTTTTGCTCGAGCTCCCAATCAAAACGGGCGACATCCTTGCGGTGACGCTTTCCCTTGCGAAACTTCTCCCACGCCAAAAACAACGCACATGGTTCGATCATTTGGGAGAATACGTTGCGATAAATCCTCATAACAAAACTATGCTCGATGAGTTTGACATCCCCATTTTCAAGAAAGCCTACGATCTCTATTTGTACGTTTATGGACTGCGGGAGAGTGTACCAAAACAGGACAGGTATGCGCTTTGGCTGCGAATTGAGAAGATGAACCTCGATGTAATCGAGAAAATCTTGCACGCCAGTGCCCTGTACAAAGCCGAGAAAATAGAAGTGCTTGAGAAGGCAAGCGTTGATCTCAACATGCTACGGGTCTTCGTACGCATCGCAAAAGATACCAAAGTCCTTGATACGGCCAAGTACGCCAAGATCCAGCAGCAGATTGATGAAATAGGGCGAATGCTCGGCGGTTGGATAAAGCACTTCAAAGGAGAAAACGAAAGCGCTCCTCTGTAAGAGCGCTTTCTTGTAGGCGAGAGAGACTGCCGAGCGGAGGCCACGCCGAGATTGTCGTTAGGGTTGCTGTCGTTCCAGTTGTTGACGTTGAGGCCGTCCCCGTCGAAGTTCCCGACGTTGACGTGGTTGCCGTTCGAGTCGACGAACGTTGCCCGTTTTCATCCGTGACACCGAAGATCGAGGTTTACTGCCACAACGTGGCCTATGTTCTCTTTCTCCTGTATTTGATTTGGGAGCAGTTCTAATACAGAACATCTCCACCAGAAAGGGGCAAGAAGTTTCTCCATGCCTTGAATCGCACGCTATCGCAATCCGTAGACGGCGATATTCTGGCGAGCTCAAAGTGAGCGTCTTGTGAGGTAAAGCCGTAACCATACCCACAGGTACAAGACGGTGATTATTTTACCACGCAAAAAGAAAAAGAGGGCACCCACGTCGTTGCGGGTACCCTCCAAGGGTGAGTGAGCCGTGTCTTGCTCCAAAATCCACCTGTAGCGATCCGCCTACGGCGGAGGATCAAGGTTTCAAGAGGAGCAAGGGCTCAAGGGTCGAGGATCAGGACTTCCGAGCGGAGGCCACGCCGAGAATGCCGTAAGGGCCGCTGTCGTACCAGTCGTAGACGCCGAGGCCGTCCCCGTCGAAGTACCCGACGTCGACGTGGCGGCCGTTCGAGTCGACGTCGCTGGTGCGGACGTAGACCTTCTCGAACAACCGCTCCCCCGTGGCGAGGAAGTGCAGGATCATCGTGTAGACGACCTGCCTCACCGAGGGGATCTCGTCGATCTGGCTGTCGATGAGCCGCTCCTGCTGGCTCCAGCTCTTGGAGAAGCTGCCGTCGACGGGGATCTTGCGGATGAGCCGCCAGCGAGCGTCTTCGATTCGCTTGGCGAACTCCTGCCCCTCGTACCAGTCCTGCTTGTAGAACAGCCCCATGCGAGCCTTCGCCCGCACGTCGAGGAGCGAGATGCCCGTGTCGTACTCGAGAATGTACTTGCTACGCACCTCGGGGGACATAGCACGGATGTCGGCCATGAGCTTCTCGGGGATGACCTCGGCCTGCTTGCGCTGGCTGTCGGTCATCTCACCGAAGAAGCGCTCGACCTCGGGGATACCGTGGAAGTCGGCACCCATGAGCTCACGGGCTTCCTTCTGCGTCTCGGTCTCCTCGTAGGTCAGCCCCAGCTTCTCCTTGACCTGCTCGACGAGCCACTCACGGAACTCGACGTCGTCGATGGACTGCTGGTAGAAGCGGTCAGGCATCCCAGCGATGCGCAGGGTGCCCACGAACTTGGCCTGACGAGCCAGCATCTGATCGGGGTAGCGATCCATTTCGGTTCCCTCTCTGTCGTATTGCCTCTGTTGAGTAGCGAGTTCACTCGGTCTCACAGAAGCCGTCCAAAAACGCTTTGGACGAACGGCTGGCCTCGGACATGAGACAAGCGCTTCAAACGACAAAATGTGCCGTACAAAGCGCCTATCTCATGCAAAATCCAATCCTTGCCTTTCAAAGAACAAGACGAAAATATACCACATTTTGGCCAAAATGTCAATGTTTTTGCCTCGAAATCGGCCTTTTTGTGGGAGATTTGGGCGATCTTTGGCTATCCCGTGAAACTGAACGACCGCTCCCCAAAGATATGCGGTAGCGTTTCTGACCATTGCTTGATTTGCTGGATCAAGGTGTTCCAATGCTCAATACAATGGGTCACCAACAACGAACTAATCGGCTTTTTTGAAGCCAACATGCGGGACGCGCGAAGCGCGTCCCAATGGTTTCCGCCTGAATTTCGCCCAG
>PCYM01000008.1:976-17933 GCA_002774875.1 Candidatus Uhrbacteria bacterium CG10_big_fil_rev_8_21_14_0_10_50_16 | reverse complement strand
GGCGGACCGGACGAGACTCGAACTCGCAACTTCCGCCGTGACAGGGCGGTGCTCTAACCAATTGAACTACCGGTCCGTTTTGCGCGGGGGAACTGTATCATGCACGGCAAAATGGGTCAAGATGATGGATTAAGACTCTTTTGCAATGGTCTTTTTAAAAAAGTTCCCCCCGCACCAAGGACAGGTGTGGGGGATCGGTTGGCCGTTTATTACGGATCGAGGACTTCGGACTTTGTGGTCTTCATCAGAACGATCGCCAGGAGAAGGACCCCTAGACAATGTCCCGCAAACACCAGAAAGGTCGCCATGATGACAGGCACGGGAGACGAGATCCAATCGGGCCCGTGCTTGTAGACGAGCCACGATTCGATGCTCTCCTTCACCAACACGGAATAGCCGAACGTCAGGAGAAAGAGAAGCGTTCCTCCCAGGACGGCGACGAGCAGGCATTGCTTGATGGTCAACGTTCCCTCCCGTGCGACAGAATCGTCGCTACGTAGCGATTGCTGTACTTGCGCTCTTCGCGAACTTGTTCGGCAGCGGAGTCTCCAGGACGTACCCAAGCTGCACGAGGAAGCTCGGTACCATCTCACCTCTCCCTGTAGAGAAGGCTCGCCAGGACGTCCTGACTCGTTGTCTGAGCGACCCGTAGGCGACCCGTCGCACATGACAAACAACGGAGACAGCAATTTCTCGGCGCTTGCTGTTCTGAATACGATCCTGGTGTGCGTAATCTGCGTGTGAGCAGCAGCAGAGCTCGTGTAACTCCTGCCCCGTCTCTCGGTACCACGCGCCGTACTCGGCTATGACGACTGCCAGAATCACTGCCCGCCAGGCGTGTTTGGTGCCCGTCGTGTCCAGTAGGCGCACGACCTCGTAGGCGTGCTCCCGCGTCTTCTGATCCATCCCGCGTGTGCGGCAGAGCTTGTCCAAGATCTCCCACCATCCTTGTGTCATGCAGCCCATAAGGCCCTCCCTTCAGACGCCGGTACACTAGGCCTCTTTTTTACAATTGTCAATGCCTCTGGGTTTTCAGGGAAGGGAATTGTTGTATACTGTCGGCGTATGAATCAACCGTTCAAATCCCTTAAACCTATCGTGATCGGCGTTGCTGGGCCTTCTGGGGCGGGGAAGTCGACGGTTTGCAAACGAATCATTCAAGAATATCCCGGAATTTTGAGGCTTAAGTTTGACGATTTTTTCTGTGATGAGGCAGATGTGGACCGTCATCCGTTAGGTTTTGCTAATTGGGACAACCCGTCGAGTATTAAATGGGAACTCTTACAAATGGCACTGATGAATCTAAAAGCAGGGTTGTCGGTGACGATTCCGGACTATCAACGAAGGCAAAATAAAATGGTGGGTACAAAATGTGTGCAGCCAGCGCCGATTATCTTGTTGGATGGATACCAAGTGCTTCATGACCCCGGAGTGCGAGAACAATTAGACTTTGCGTTATATTTTGACCTGGAGGAAGATTTGCAGATCGATAGACGCATTGCGCGTCAGCCGAGCGTGGACCGTGGATACTTGTATCACGTTATGATTCCGGCAGCGCGTGCATTTTTGTATCCAACAAAAAAATACGCCACACATATTGTGAACGCCTCACAAGAACCAGAAGCGGTCTACGTATCAGCCCGATCGCATCTTTTAGAAATTTTTGCTAAAATACAGTCACGAGAGAATCAAACGCCTATCGTTTCTAACTCGCTGACCCACACATCCTAGACCTATGTTGACCCTGTTTTCTAAACTTTCCACCATCGAACCAACCCCAGAGGAAAAAAAGGATGCAGTCTTAAGGCTGATCGAGGATAGTTCTCCTACGGGTGGATTTTATTTAATGCTGCTGTGTGCTACGGTGATTGTGGCGGTGGGGTTGATGATCGGAAACGCATCAATTGTGATTGGAGGGATGTTGGTGAGTCCGTTGCTTGCGCCGCTGTTGAGTTTGGCGTTAGGAATGGCTATGGGGGACAAGCAGGTAATGTTGCGATCTATTTGGATTGTTTTGCTTACATCTGTCTTTGTGTTTGTGGTGTCCTGGCTCATGTCGCTTTTTATGCATTTTGAAAGCGTGAACATTGAGATCGTGAGTCGGATTGAACCGTCGCTCGCTTACCTGGTGGTCGCGTTGTTTGCGGGAATTGCTGGGAGCTTTTCTTACATTAAACCAAACATGAACGTGATTTTACCAGGGGTAGCGATTGCTATTGCGGTGTTGCCACCGCTAGCCGTGAGCGCGTTGGGGTTGAGTCTGGGGGATACGGACATTCTGTTTGGTGCGCTGTCCCTATTTTTGGTGAACATGGTGGGGATTGTCTTGGCGAGCCTGATGGTGTTTGCGACGTTTGGATTTTATCCGTTGCGACGCAGGGCGGAGATGGAGATTAAAAAGGAGGCGTAGTGGACGGTGAAAATTTTTTGTAGACAAGCAGAATCCCCCCGACCACAGTGTGGCGGGGGGATTCGTCGTTGGGCTCCGACGGAAGGTCAGGAGCCCGGTGTGGCGGAGGAGAGGACGAACTCGTCCTTCTCCACCTTGAGGTTGTAGGTGCCCGGCGCGAGGCCGGACACCTGGGAGGTTGCCGTCCGGGTGAATTCCGCCACGAGGGCGGGGTCACCCGTAATGACCACGCCCGCCGGGAGGGCGGGGGTGGTCGCGGCCGTGGGGGCGGGGGGCGGGGGGACGATCGGAGCGTTGAGCGCCCCGATTTGGCTGTCCAGGTCCTCATGGACCTTGGACAAGCACCGGGCCGGAGCCCGTTCCGCTCCCAACTGGCACCACCGGTAGCCGGTGAAGGCTCCGGTGGCGGCGTCCACGATGTGGACCCGCCAGACCCCGACGGTCTTGCCCTCCACCGTCTGCGTGCTGGGGCCGGTCATGTCGACCGACCACCGGTCGGAGTTGATCCCCTCGATCCACGGCCCCGAGGGGGTCGCGGCGGAGGCGGCGGAGTCACCACGGTGGCTGTTCCATGCCAGCCCGATCAGGGTGCCGATCAGGGCCAGGAGGATGGCCAGCAGGAGGAGGGGGCCGAGCCCCCGCCGCGACGTGGTGCGGCGCCACTGTTCGTCCTCCCGGTTGGGGTCGTCGTAAATGGTGGACATGATCTCATCCTCTCATACGGCGCCCGGCGTCTGCCGGGGGCCCTGGCGGTGGGTGGAGCCTTGGAACACAGCGTTCCTTGGCCTCCGTGGTTTTGTGCCAGAGTCTCTCTACCAGTGTTTGATAGGGAAAATCCGGCACAAAAGCCAATAGGTTGTTTAAAAGAACAACAGGCATTTATAGCATAAATTAGGGTTTTTGTCAAGGGGTCGCTCGGAGTTGTGCAAAAAATTGGGGACTCGGCAGGCCACGCCTCTCTGCGTGCGTTCGCACGCAGAAGACAGCTTGTCAGAGATAAAATCTTGTAAGCATGCGCCGACTTGCCCCCTATTTTTTACACAACATCTCGCTCCTACATTGCTAGACGATTCACGCTCGTGAGATCACGTCTAGGTCCCCTCCCGCTTCGTATAAGATGTGACGTTGGGGGTTTTAAAAAAGTGCGTCCGTCCCGGAGGATTCCGGGACGGACGTTGAAGATCACTTGTTGCGCCGCACGCGCACGATGGCGGTGTCGGGCGTGGGTGGTTCACGGTTCGATCGACGGACGCGCACGATGGCGGTGTCGGGCGTGGGTGGTTCGGGCGAGCTCTCCACCGCCGCATCCGCGTTGTCCTCTATGTCCACCTTCTGCGAGTCGATGACCTTCGTGAGGTTTTCGACTTCCGTCTGGAGTTCATGGATCTTCTTGCGTTGATCCAGAACCTCCTTGGCCGTGCGACCGTCCAGGGTGTCCAGGACCGCCGCAGCGTCGATCCCGCCGAACACGAGTGTCTTGCTGTCGGCGAGTGCCTCCGTTACGAGTGCCGCTGCCGCCTCGCGCCGCGCTGTGTGCACGTGGTTCATGTACACCACGGCGCTCAACCCCACCACGACAGCCACCAGTGCGGCCGCCAACATGACTACGCCAAAAGTCCGTGCCTTCATCTCCGTGTACTCCTCTTCGGGTTGAAGGTTGCGGTCCAGGGGACCGAATCCTGTTGCGTACATCAGATCTGCCCACAAGGTCATGCCTACCGACCTTGCTCGCATACGCAGCGTCCATCGGGGAGAAAGGAGGTTCACGCGCAGCTGCGGTCCCCGCATGTTTACCCGAACGCCTTGACCAGGTGAAGTGACTGCATTTGCGCGCTCCTCAGAAATCGGAGCGTGCCGCGGTCCTTCGACTGTTGCTGTGCCGCTTGACCTCTTCATGTTCCATGCGATCGGAGGCTCACATCTCTCATCGTCCGAACTGATGTCTCCCAGTACTCGTGCTACCGGCCGGGTCTCCTCCAGTGTGGGAGGCGCATCTGGGTGACGTGGGGCCACATCGAACGGATCCCTCGTTGCCGGCTGGTAATTAGCACCGCCGAGCTTGTTCCTATCGTGGTTACTCACGGTGTACTCCTCTCATGGTTGCGTGTCCGTGTACCGCCTTTGTAGCGCAGATTCTCCAATGTGTCAATCAATCGTCAAATAGAACCTGACAAAAAAAGACCCCCGTGCGGGGGATCTTATTATTTGCTTGCCTCAACAACACTCTTGAACGCCTCTGGCTGATGCTCGGCTAAGTAGGCGAGGGACTTGCGGTCCAACTCGATGTTCTTTTTGCTCAAAGCACTAATCAATCGGCTGTACGTGGTTCCAAGGGCGCGGGCTCCGGCATTTATCTTAATGGTCCAGAGTTTGCGGAAATCACGCTTTTTGGTGCGGCGATCACGGTAAGCGTAAGCACCAGCCTTAAGTGCAGCGGTCTTGGCAAGACGAATCTTGCTCTTGCGACCCCACTTCATTCCCTTTGTTTTCTCCAAAAGGTTGCGGCGGCGCTTGGTATGTTGTGTTCCTCGTGTAACGCGTGGCATAGTCTAGATTCCTGCGTAAGGCATTCCTGCCTTAAGCGCTCGCTTATTAGTACCGGAAAGCTCGACATCGCGACGTTTGCGACGTGTAATCTTTCCTGTGTCCCGGCTGTTAAAGTGATCCTGACCTCCGCGTCGCATTAAAATCTTCTTATTCTTGGTGATTTTAAAGCGTTTTGAGATCGTTTTGTTCGTTTTCAACTTCATAGTCCTTGATAGGTGTGAGGATTCTACTTCAAACCGACGATGATTGTCAAGCGTCCATTGGTGTTCTTAAACTCCTGGATGGTTTGGAGCTCTAAAAGGTGTACGGAGGTGATTTGGGCAATAAATTGCTCCATGATCTCTTTGCCTCGATCCACGTAGGCTTTTTCGCGGCCTCGGAGCACCATTTCTAGCTTGAGCTTATCTCCTCGCTTGAGGAATTCGAGTGCCCGCTTCATACGAACATCCAGGTCATGCTGTCCAATACGCGCGGTGAGTCGTACCGCCTTGACCTCTGTTTGCTTGCTCTGTGCTTTTTGTTTGCGGGCCTCCTTCTCTTTTTGATAACGGAACTGACCGTAGTTCATGAGACGTGCCACGGGCGGGTTGGCCTTTGGCGACACAATCACGAGGTCGACTTCTCGTTCTTCGGCGAGTCGTTGTGCTTCGGACCGATCGATTAATCCAATTTGTTCACCTTGATCTGAGATTAAAAATAGCTGATCCGCTTGGATCTGCTCATTGGCTTGGTACTCGGGTACGACGGCCTTCTTGGCCTCTTGTCCGCGTTTTCGTCGTCGGTGAATGCGCATTGTTGGGTCTTAAACGATACTGATGTGAATGAAACGGTCCCATTTAGCATGAGCTGCTACGTGTGGGACATGCTTATAAATAAACATGGTGGAGACGGTGGGAGTCGAACCCACGTCCGATATGAGAACCATTGAAACGTGTACAGGTGTAGGCTGTTCTGGTACCAACGATCGTAGGGAACAGCCAAGCGCCGATCGATGGTTCACTCAGGCAAATCAGGCATCGTGTACTGAGTGGCTACACGCACCTGCTCACAAGATATGACACCGGTTACACCCTATGTGAGGTCAGGCGTAGCGGCGTGCTCTCGCGCTTAGGCGAGAGCGAATGCTGGACGCAATGCGAATGCATTGCGGAGCTTTGCGAATGTGTTTGCAGTTGTTTCGCTGCACCAGAGTATTAACGAGGGACCGGTGCACCCTCGACCTGCGTAGACAATGCTTCGACATACGTCGAAACCAAGACGTCCCCATGGTGGAAACTACGCACCGCGATACTGACGCGTACGCATCTCTCGATCCAGATCACGCTTTTTGACGGAAGCGCGTTTTTCGTATTGCTTCTTGCCGCGAGCGAGTCCGATTTCGAGTTTTATTTTTCCGGCCTTAGTATAGAGCGAAATTGGCACGATTGTCAAGTGTTCTACTTCCATTTTCTTGGTTAATCGAGCGATTTCTCGCTTATGCAGGAGTAACTTGCGATTTTGGTAGGGGTCGTAGGACTCAATGTGTGCCGCATGAGTATAGGGGGCTATAAAGGCATTCTTGAGCCATGCCTCATTATCACGTAGATGGATAAAGGCTCCTTGGAGTTTTGCGTGGCCCGTTTTTGCCGATTTAACCTCCTGGCCCGTGAGGATAATCCCAACCTCGAGAACCTCTAGGATCTCATAGTCAAAATGGGCGCGTTTATTGTTGGCGAGTCGTGGCATGGAGTTGAGTATAGCAGGTGCACATGATTCATCACAACGGAGAATGAGTTATACCCAGGTGTCGGCGTACGTTGTCTCTATCTGGTATACTGAAGGCCTATGGCGCACACAAACAAACCAACAAACATCTCAATTTCTACGAGCACGATTGTTAAGGTGCTATTGATACTCGGGGGCATTGCCTTGCTGTGGTTTATTCGTGATATTTTGGTGATCTTTTTCGTTGCGCTTTTGTTAGCTGCGCTTATTGATCCGTTTGCGAGCTGGTTTGTTGAACATAAAATCCCACGAAGCATTGGTGTGCTTGTGGTCTATGTCGCGTTAGCGGCTATCGTTACGCTGTCACTTGTGATTATTATTCCGCCGTTTGTGCAGCAACTCGCAGGACTTGGCGCGAGTTTGGCGGCGTCGTTTGGGGATGCACGTGGAGCGATCGATAGTCTGGTTACATTCTCGGAACAATACGGGCTCTCTAATAATCTAATTGAGAGTTTCTCGAGTGTACAGCAAGGATTTACGGAAGGGTTGACGCGCGTCTTCTCCACGGTCGCCGGAATTTTTGGAGGGATTGCAACATTGATTCTTGTGTTGGTGATTGCATTTTACATGGTTGTGGAAGAACAAGACGGAAAGCGTTTGTTTAAACACCTCGCGCCAAAGCAGTATCAACCATATCTCATTGGTCTTGCAGGGCGTATGCAAGAGAAGCTGGGACACTGGTTACGTGGGCAACTTATTTTGATGGTGTTCATTGGTGTCCTTACCTACGTTGGATTACTCATTTTGGGTGTGGACTACGCGTTGGTGTTGGGAATCTTCGCCGGAATAGCGGAGATTGTTCCCTATGCGGGTCCCATTATTTCCGCCGTACCCGCGATTATTGTTGCATTCACGATCTCTCCTGTAAAAGCACTTATTGTTGCGGCGCTCTATTTTGCCATTCAGCAGTTGGAGAATGGGTTGCTCGCGCCAAAGATTATGCAGAAGTCTGTTGGCATTAATCCTGTTGCAAGCGTGTTTGCCCTCATGGTTGGATTCGAGGTAGGTGGCATTATTGGTGCGTTGCTCGCCATGCCGGTTGCCACTATTTTGGCAGTGTTGGTTAGTGATCTACTTGGGGAATATGATGTGCGCTTAAATAAGAGGTCTTCGCGATAGCTATGTTTGGAGCAATAAAAAGGCGTATCGTCTGGTTTCCATTTTTGTTGATTGCTATGACGGTAGTGCTGGCAATCACCATTGTTGTCATTGATCATAACCGAACGTCGGAATTGACGGCTGTCTCAGACGTGTTGCAGGTGCAAAACAATGTTTCTTCGGCTGTGACGGACACGGAATATCAACAAAATGTCAAAATGGTTTTAGAACCTGTTTGGTCTGTCCTTGCCAATGGAGCAGGGGAGTCGGCCGCGATTGTCTCGGTACGGGATCAGTTGGTTGCCATGCGTGTCTCATCCGAGTCGCGAGATTTGCACATTCAGCTTGTTGCCGCATGTAATCAGTTGGTGCGTGGACTCTTAGGTGATCCAGATGTTCTTGCAGATGCGCAAATTCGATTTCAAGGATTAACGACCAACTTTGTATGGCTCAAGTAGAAACAGAAAAACGATCCAATTGGCTTCTTACCGGATGTAGTATTGGGTTGCTCTTTGTTGTGATGATGGTAGGTATTGGCGTTGTGTTGCTTTCAAAGACGGGTCTTATTGGGTCCGCGTCGGCATTCGAACCACCAGCACCCGTACGTGTTGTAGAAACATCTCTCACGTCTGAGACAATTCAAAAAATGCTTGTCACATCGGCGCTGCAGTCTTTTAAACAGGGGAACATATCGGTTGTTGTTACAGAATCAATGATGACGGCGCTTTTACGTGATGGATTAGAGCAGATGCAGGAGCCAACGTTTGATTCGGCGCATGCACAGATTGCGGTTGTGGACGATGGCTATGCAGAGGTTTATATCCCTTTATACATCAATGAACGAACAACCACATTACGTGCGCAGGTTATGCTCGCATTGGAAGAAGGACGGGTACGTGTTTCAGTGAATAAAATTCAACTGGGGTATGTAACAATTCCGGGTCGTTTTGCAGCAGAAGCGTCTGAAGAAGCGTTGCAAAAAGTGCTTGACACACAGCTCGACCAAGTGCAAGGTGCGCTCAAACTGACAGATTTGCAGGTTCAGGATGGAGAAATTCGACTCAGTGGATCGGTGAGTATTAATCCATTGCAATTGTTTAAATGATTCTCATAACGCGCATGGTTCCGTTTGTAAATGGTCTGATTGCAGCTGGATTGCTGTACAGTCTTTCGTATTGGCCAAGTGCAATTCCTTTTTTGACGTTGTCCGTTGCTTGTTTAGTGGCAGTGGGGATTGGTCGCTTGGCAGGGTTTGGAAAAGATCTAGAAGGTTGGTGGCACGTTGCGATTACGCCTGTGGCGTTTGTCGTGTCGGCGGCCTTATTTATGTTGTTTTTAGAACCAACGTATTTGTTGCTTCTGATCCCAATGGTGGTTGGACTATTCGTCTTCTTTTTCTCTGAACATTTATTTCGCTTTGTACACTTGCCGGGGTTGTATCAACCCTATGCCTTAGAAAACACGTCTCTCGTTTTACACGTTTCAACAATGTATTTTTTGACGACCACATTCTTTGGTCTCCAAATGTTTTTACAGACACCTATCTGGTTATTAGTTATTGCATTTTTGTTTGTGGCGGGAGCACTTGTGTATGAAACGCTCTGGGTGAGTAAGATTCGCGACGTGTTTGCGATTCGTGCGGCGGGTGTGCTTGGTCTGATTCTTGGCGAAACGTTTTTGGTCGTGGCGTTATTGCCAGTGAGTTTCTTTGTGGGGGGCGCGGTGGTTGCAACGATCTTTTATGTGTTGCTTGGAATGGTTCGTGCATCGAGTTTACAAAAATTATCCGACACAGTCCTCAGACGCTATTTGTTGACGGGTGTCGTTTTACTTCTCATTCTTCTTCTTACTGCCCAGTGGGTTTAATCTCTCTTTATGCCTCCACAACGAACGACACTCTTTATATCTGTAATTCTCCTTACTTCTTTGACCTCTGCAATTGTTGGTGCGCTTATTGCTGACAGAACACTGGATCGCTATGCAGAATCGTTGAATGATCAAAGTATCAGAACAGACGTGACGCGCGTAAAGCCAACCGTGTTGGCAACGGCTGTGGATCAGACGATCGCCCATGTGGTGGAGGTTGCAAGTCCTGCGAGTTATCCGTTGATTCATGTTTTGGACCGTGTCCATTCAAATGGTGTTGTGGAAGAGGCAAACATTGGACATGCAACGGCTCTGACATCGGATGGTTGGTTTTTGATCCCGCAAGAGATCGTGGATCGCGTTGGGTCATCTCTGCGTTTAGTTATGGAGGGAGGAGTGGTTGCGATCACAAAGATTGTGCAAGACCCCGAGACATCGTTTGTGTTTGCAAAGGCAGAGGTTGTCGATGTACATGTGAGTACATTTGGTGCATCGGAGCGATTAGCAGAGGGAACGCCGGTATTTGTGGTGGATGGAATGCATGTCTATCCGCGCGTGTTGGTTGATACTTGGATTACAGATAAGGAGGCGATGACTTCGTCGGATCACTATTCTCGAACCTATCGACTCGATGCGATTGTGGATGTATTGCCCGGTGCGTTGGTGGCTGATGCAAATGGTTCGGTGATTGGATTTCTAGAAGGAATGGATCGTGTACGACCACTCCATCAACTCACGTCGGGATTGAACCACGTATTAACAACGGGAACGATTACGCGACCCGTGTTGGGACTGCTCTTGATTGATCGATCGCGTGTTGTGGCTGCAGATTCGGTTCAACAAGGCTTAGAGGTGATGAATATTATGCACGGGTCCGTGGCGGAGATAGCGGGGTTGCGTGTGGGCGATGTGATTGTGCGAGTACAGGGTGAATCTGTGCAGAATCAGACGCTAGATGAATGGGTGTTGGGGGCGAGCGAGGGAGATACGCTCCTGCTGACCGTTGTGCGTCAAGAGACGGAGCAAGAAATTTCTGTTACACTATAGACCATAAACGTATGACTGCTCAACGCGTACTTCGATTGCTCGGACGACATTGGACCACGATTATGTGGTTTGCGATTCTTGGGATTGTGGCGGCCGTTGGGTTGAGTCTGATTCGACCGTTGGAGTATAGGTCGTCGATTCGATTGCTTATTACACAAGAGTCGGTGAGCGCCGATGCCTATACCGCAAGTAGGAGTGCCGAGCGGGTGGCGGATGACTTGTCCGGCATTGTGTTTACGACGGCGTTTTTTGATCAGGTGTTGAATGCGCATTTTAGTATAGACGAGGCGCAGTTTCCGTCGGCAGACACCAAACAAGCCAAACGTCGCAAGGCGTGGCAAGAGATGATTACCACTTCCGTGGAGCGAGGAACGGGATTGCTGTCCATTGATGCGTATAATCGAGATCCGGAACAAGCACGACAGATATCGCAAGCAATTGCGTTTGTGCTCACACAGCAAGGTTGGCGCTATACGTCGGGCGGAAATATTTCTGTACGATTGGTAGACGAGCCGTTGGTGTCACAATACCCCGTGCGACCAAACTTGCCATCCAATGGATTTGTGGGCCTCGTGCTTGGGGCACTTGTAGGTGGGGCGTTTGTGTTGGTGCGTGCGGAGCAGATTATGCGCCGACGTCAGGCCTATTAAGGTGTCGTTTGAGGGAAATAAACGGAAAAGCGGTTATTGACAACCATAAAGAGGTTTGCTAAGGTGCCCTCGTTGCGATACAGAGCTTATGGCTATTGTATCGGCGAAATGCTCACGGCACCTCCTCCTTGCCGTCGAGTGTTTCGTCGATAAAGGAGCTGTGAGTGAACACCATCCCATGGGTGGTGTTTTTTGTTGAGAGAAGAGGGAAAACGGTCTATTAGATTAATTTCATGTGGGCGTGAGGGCTGCAGAAAAACGGAAAAGACTGTATTTGGGCTAACATTGGCAGAGATACGTGGAGGGGGGCTTGACAAAGTCCCCATTTTCTGCTAAAGTGCTTCGTCAAGACCATAAAGGTATGACCGTCTGGAGGCAGAGCGTGTGTGTCCGTATTATCCCTCCATAATACGTAGACGTCGCGCTCTTCTTCCAGGAGATCTCCTGGATGGGCTTGTCATGAACCTTTCAATTGTTTGATGATTTTAGGGGAGCTCTTGCGTCAGGAAGTGCGTGTTAAGGACTTGTTGTATGAGTCCTGCGTAGTTCCTGACGCAAGAGGAAGGGGCATGTCGCCCAATACTCGTAGAATGCCCGCTTTGGGACCGTCCCTTGGTGGGCGGGCGAGATTGGGGTGCATGTCAGAACCCCCTGGAGAGCGAGATGAAGATGCGTGTGATCATGATGCTGGCGGTCCTCGCGGCCGTTTTCGTCAACCTCAACCAGGCGTCGGCCGCGGGCAACCGCTGGGCCGACGTCGACGTCGACGGGGTCCTGGACTCCGTCGACCGGTGCGTGGAGTCCGCCCCCGTGGGGGTGGACACCGGCCTCGTGCGGCTGGACGGCTGCTTCTCGTCGCCGGAGGCCTGCGTGGCCTTCCGGCTGGCGCACGGGGGAAACTCGCACGACTGCGAGGGCTCCCCCAAGTGGGCCTCCGCCGACGCCACCTTGGAGGTGGCGCGGGGGTTGACCAGGCGGCAGCGCCGCGACGGCACCCTGGTGCCCGTCGCGGGCAACTCCGTCGCCCGAAAGGGCGACAAGATCACCTGCTCCCAGGAGGGGAGCATCCTGTACACCGACGGCAAGGGCTACGGCAAGGGCCGCCCCTTCCAGTCGGCCTTTGGGGCTGAACAGCCCCCGTTCTGCGCCCACCGCGTGTACGCGGCGGACGCGGTGGTGGCCGCCCCCCGGCCCGAGGTCTCGAAGAAGGACCTCGACGCCGCTCTGAGCACTGCCACCGGGTCGATCTCGGCCCGCCTGGCCGAGATCGATGCCAAGCTCGCCGCCTCGGCGGCGAGCAGCGTCAAGACCGAGGGTCGCCTGGCGACCCTGGAAGGCTACTTCACGTCGGGGGGGCTGGTGGACAAGATGTCCACCCAGCTCCTCGAGCTGGTCAACCGTACGGTGGCGGTCGAAGAGGCCGCTACCAACGCCCAGAGCACCGCCGACGCCGCCATGGCTGCTGCCTCCGGGCAGCGTGCCTGGCGCTTCACCCTGCGGGGTGGAGTGTCCGGCAACTCGCTGGACGTCGCAGACGGGCCGGTCAAGACGACCGGCTTCCACCGCCACGTCGACCCCTCCCTCGGGGGGCGAATCGAGCTCGGCTTCTCCGGGCTCGAGGGTGACAAGTTCTACTTGGAGGTCATGGCCTCCGTTGACTTGTTCGGCTTCGGCCGACAGGTCAACGGCTATGCCATGGGGATCGGCCTGGGCGGCAACGCCTCGGCCGGAGGTGCCCTCCTCGCCACGGACGACATCGTCCTGGCGCTGGTGGGTGGTGTGGAGGCGGTCTTCCGCCTCCACAACCTCGGACGGGACGGTTACGTCCTGTCCGAGACCACGGCCATCACCCCCAGGGGTGGCCTCGTTCTGCTCTGCGGAGAGAGTCGTCGCTTCTCGACGGCCCTCCTCGCCGGCCCCTCCTGGGCCGTTGTGAGTTGGTCGGACGGCACGTATGTGTCCGACCCCCGCCCCAACGTGGCCGCATCGGTCACGGCTGGGATCCGCTTCTGACCCGTGGGGCCCTACCGGCCCCACACTCACGAGAACGGGCCTTCAGCATCTGCTGCAGGCCCGACTCACAGTGCTCATATTCTCCTCTGAATGTGATCACTGTTGAGTCGTAAGACTTGACAAAGACAACATTTACTGCTATAAAGCGGTGTTGTTCCTTATAAATTGTTTGGTGGTTCTTGTGCCAAAATATCCCTATCATTTACTGGTAGAGAGGTTCTGGCACAAGAAACCGGAGACCGAGGGACGCTGTGTTCCAAGGCTCCACCACCGCCCGCTGAGGGCAACCGTCCCTAGTGGGCGGGCGAAAGCTGGGGGCGCCAACCCCCATGGGAGATCGAGATGCGCAACCTGACCCTGGCCCTCGTGGCCCTCCTCCTGGCCGCCCTCGCGGGCTGCCAGGTCGTCACCGACAACTCCGGCGAAGAAGACGGTGGGTTCGCCTGCCTCTTCGACGCCGATCGCGACATGGTCGGCTCCTGGACGGGCTACGGCCCCGAGGGATGGATGGACCTGCGCAACTACGAGCAGGGCACCGACCCCCAGGACTGCGCCGACAAGGCGTACGGCTCGAACATGCCGGTCCGGTGGCTCGCCACCGACCGCATCGACGCCGACGACGCGGACTCCTGCTACCCCAACCCGCAGGCCTCGGCCTGCGACGAGGACCACACCGCGGACGACGACGACTCGACGGCGAGCGACGACGATGACAGCACCGCGTCGGACGACGGCGGCGGGGACGACAACATTCTCTCCTTGTCCTGGGAGAGCATGGGAGACGTCTACGGGCGGCTCCTTCTCGTGGGGAACCCCCCCAACCTGCCCGCGCAGGTCTTCAGCAACGTGGTCAACCGCGACGCGGTCGCGGTTGACCTCTACCTGAACGACGGGGACTACGACCAGTTTCAGTGGATCATCCTGGGCTTTGTGGCCGAGGAGTCCTACGAGGATTGGCAGTCCTGCCGGGCTCAGCACCCGATCAACGAGTGCTGGCAGATGGTGGACTTCGAGTCCTGCACGGGGGACTTCGAGACCGGCGAGGCCTTCCTCGTCGGCCGACACTCGGCAACGTGGGAGGGCGACTCGCGCCCGGTCCACGCGTCCGGCAACCCCTACGACGGCTGCATCGCAGTCGTCAACTGATCACCCGCCAGGTCTCCTCGGAGGCCTGGCACAACGACGCAACGCGTCGATTCCACCCTGGGATCGGCGCGTTGTTGTTTTTGATCAATTTTTCCTTACATCAAGCAAATGCTGTGACGAGGGGTTGGCGATCAAGGGGCTCAGTGCCTTAAGCAAGCACTTATCATCCAGTAATGTAGGGAGCGAAGGGTTGTGTTTACAAAAAGGGACAATCGGATAGAGACGTACAGGGCTTACTCCTGGCTAGCTGTCTTCTGCGTGCGAAGGATCCTGGCAAACGTTGTGACGAAGGTTTTGTATAAAAAGGGGCTCAGTTTATAAAACAGCTTGGCCCCGAGTTTTACGAGGGTGTTTTATGAACTGCGTCAATGAGACGTCCGCAGGAGACGTTGAATGTCCTTTTTATACAAAGCCCGAGGAACCCTTGACAAAGTGCCGATTTTATGATATATATTGCGGTTCCTTACAATCACCAGAGAGTCAGAAACAGCCCATTTTACAGGTAGAAATGCGTTGTTTCTGGCTTTCTGGAGTGCCCAGAAGCTGTACCGGGGCATAGCCCCACAACCGTCCAGCTTTGGCTGGACATGGAGATCGAGATGCGGAACCTGATGATCCTGGCCCTCGTGGCCACCACCTGCCTCGCCGGGTGCTACACCCTGGGCGAGGATCCCGCCACCGGCGACGGTGGCAGCAACCAGCCCTGGCCCTCGGGCCAGGGCTACAACAGCCCCTCGGACGATGACGACGACGACGCGACGGGGAACAACCCCGCCACGGACGACGACGACACCACGGCCGCCGACGACGACAGCACCGCGGCGGACGACGACGACACCCCCGCCCCCGTGCCCTGCACCCAGCAGGGAGGGTTCGAGGACCTCGACGGGGACGCCTACACGGCGTGCTCGTACCCCACGGTGGAGTCGCTGACGGGAGCCAACCAGGTGGGTGGCTCCGTGGACACCATCAGCATGGTGCCCACCTTCGGTGCGGAGGGCCCGGCCCTGCGCATCGAAGCGTTCGAGATCAGCGTCACGTCCACGGCCGGCCCCTCGGGCTGGCTCGCGGACAACATCGAGGGGATCGCCACCGATCTCGGTGGCGACGCCTCCTGGAGCGACGCCTCCTGCGTTGGCAACAACTGCGAATGGGTCTTCATCTCCCAGTCGCTCGTGGACTACCTCACCTCGCTGTACGGCGAGGACGTCCCCGAGGAGGAGGCGGAGGCCTACCAGGAGTTCATGTCCGAGGTCATCGAGGCCTTCATCGGCGTGTACGACGCGCCGGTGGTGGTCTTCAGTGGCTCGTTCGAGTCGCTCGAGATGTCCCTGCATTCGGCAGGGAATATCCCGGGCGGCTCCTCCCTCACCTGGAAGATGGGGGGGATGATCATCAACGACGGGAGCTCGTTCGATCCCGTCCACCTCTACCAGGTGGACGAGGACAACGAGATGGTCGGCAACGACCAGACCAAGACGGTGACGTTTACCGGCCCGGTCAACCCCCCGGCGCCCGAGCCGGAGCCCGAGGTCACCTCCTGTGACCTCAGCGTGGTCTACACCACGCCGGGGAATCAGGCCTACGATCGCCTCAGCCTGCAAGTTGGGTCCTGGGACTTCACCAACACGTTGGGCGACCCGCTCAACGTGTATGCGGACCCCGTGGTCCGCGTGGTGACCAACACCTCCACCCTGGCGGTGACGCCGGGGTACCACTGGGCCTTGCAGGACATCCCTGCGGGCGCCATCGTCGCTCTCGACGTCACCCTCACCGAGGGCGGGGTCGAGACCTGGAGCTGCATGGGGAACAGCCCCAACGGTAGCTTCACCGCCGTCTGCAACGACGGCACCGCGGACGAGGTCAACGTGACCCCGTTTATCACGACCTACCACTGGAACGGCGGCTGCTCTCGGCAACTGACCCTCCCCAACGTTCTCTGAAAGGAGGACCCGCCCCGCCTCCTCGGAGGCGCGGCACAACGACGCAACGCGTCGATCCCACCTGGATCGGCGCGTTGTTGTTTTTGCTTTAAAAAAGAAAGATTGATAGTTGGTGGAGAACGATTACAGTAAAAGAGATGGGTGCGAGTATTTTGCATAGGCATCGAGGATTTTGATAGATTCAAGTGATTTGTTCCTTATGTAGAATGGACAAGATCACACCCCCCCTATTCCCCTCCTCGGAGAGGAGGGGAGAAAAGCTAGATAAAATCACATGAAACTAGATGGGATTAGATCCAGCCTTCGTCCCCGAGAACACGTGTGTTTTGAAATACGAGTTTACGAGTATTCTTAAAACGCATGTGTTTGAAGATAAGCCTCCTCGACGCAGTACTTCAGGCAATGCAGGAGCGAGGAGTTGTGCAAAAAATAAGGGACAAGTCGGCGCCATGCTTACAAGACCTTATCTCTGA
>PCYM01000008.1:401-941 GCA_002774875.1 Candidatus Uhrbacteria bacterium CG10_big_fil_rev_8_21_14_0_10_50_16 | reverse complement strand
GAGGGTGTTTTATGAACTGCGTCAATGAGACGTCCGCAGGAGACGTTGAATGTCCTTTTTATACAAAGCCCGAGGAACCCTTGACAGAATCCCCAAAATCCCTTAGATTGGCGTGTTATAGTGGGCTTGCAGAAAGGTTGAAGTGGCTCGGTTAGGCCGATCTACTCCAGCCTTTGTGCTGGGCATTGTGACCTTACAGGTTGCTTTGCTCCCTGTACCTTTGAAACTCGGACACCGAGTACCCCAACGGACCACCATGAGGAGGGTCGACCATGCGAGCTTGTATCTGGGTTTTGGTGCTGATGCTGGGCGGCTGCGCCCAGATCGGCGATTTTGTGGGAGACGCCATCCTCCCCGATGACGACGACGCCACTCTGGCGGACGACGACACGACGGGGGATGACGATGACGACATCACCTCGGACGACGACGATTCATCCGTGGTGGATGACGACGACGTGACCGAGGACGACGATGATTCGGGCGATGACGACGTGACGCCCGATGATGACGACTCCGGTGACGACGACACGACGGGGG
>PCYM01000008.1:0-335 GCA_002774875.1 Candidatus Uhrbacteria bacterium CG10_big_fil_rev_8_21_14_0_10_50_16 | reverse complement strand
GCGCCAACTTCCCGGGCAACGTGGAGACCTGCGACGGGCAGGACAACGACTGCGACGGGTTCCTCGGCAACGAGGAGGTCGATGCAGACGGGGACGGCTACATGGTCTGCGAGAGCGACTGCGACGATGGGGAGGCCAACACCTTCCCGGGCGCGCCCGAGCTCTGCAACAACGTGGACGACGACTGCGACGGGGCAACCCCGAGCAACGAGATCGACGATGATGCGGACGGCACCTCGACCTGCGAGGGCGACTGCGACGACCAGGACAGCGCCAACTTCCCCGGCAACAGCGAGATCTGCGACGGGCAGGACAACGACTGCGACGGGTTCCTC